>JANOZI010000613.1:0-5218 GCA_031429375.1 Acidobacteriota bacterium
CGCGGTCAGCGGAATCGTGTTGGTGATAATCAGCTTGTCGATCGGCGCCTTTTCGATCCGCTCGATCGCCGGGCCCGACAGCACGCCGTGAATCGCGCAGGCCAGCACGCGCTCGGCGCCGGAGTCCTTGAGCGCCTGCGCGGCCTTCTGAATCGTGCCGGCGGTGTCGATGATGTCGTCGGCGATCACGCAGGTGCGTCCGCCGACTTCGCCGATCACGTTCATCACTTCCGCCGTGCCGTCGTCCGATCGGCGCTTGTCGATCACGGCCAGTTCGGCATCGAGCCGCTTGGCATAGGCGCGCGCGCGTTCGGCGCCGCCGGCGTCGGGCGCCACGATCGTCAGCTTCTCGTGCGCCTGGCGCGCGAGGTAGTCGATGATCACCGGCGCGGCGAACAGGTGATCGACCGGCAAGTCGAAGAAGCCCTGGATCTGCGCCTTGTGCAGGTCCATGCAGAGCACGCGGTGCGTGCCGGCCGCGGTGAGCACGTTGGCCACGAGCTTGGCCGAAATCGGGACGCGCGGCTTGTCCTTGCGATCCTGCCGGGCGTAGCCGTAATACGGCACCACCGCGGTGATGCGCGCGGCCGACGAGCGGCGGAACGCATCGACCATGATCATCAGCTCCATCAGGTGCGAGTCGACCGGCGCGCAGGTCGGCTGGATGATGAAGACGTCGGTACCGCGGATGTTCTCGTCGATCTGAAACGAAACTTCGGTGTCGGGAAACCGGCGCAAGCGGGCTTGCCCGAGTTCCACCCCGAGGAACTCGGCAATCTCAGCCGCGAGTTGCGGGTGAGCGCTGCCAGAGAAGACTTTCAGCTCGCCAAAACCGGTTGGTCGCATGATCCCAGTGAAAACGAGATTTGGTTGGGGCGGAAGGATTCGAACCTTCGAATAAGGGTTCCAAAGACCCTCGCCTTACCGCTTGGCCACGCCCCAACACCCCGGGGCAAACGTCTATCGTATACGAGTTTACGGGGGAGCGGCAAGCCGCCTGGCGTATTCACGGCGGCTCAATGTGCGGGTATGAAGTGCCATCCAGCCCGGGCGTGCCAGGTCCCGCGCGGTGCGGCGGGCGGCGTCGGCCCGCTCAAACAGGCCGAATACCGCGGATCCGGAACCCGACATCGCGGCCACCACCGCGCCCGCGTCGACGAGCGACTGGCGAATGCGGCCGATGGCGGGGTGGTGCTTGATCACGGGCGACTCGAGATCGTTCCGAAGCGCCGCGGCCCATGCCGGCCAGCCCGGCGGCGTCGCCTTCGGCGCCGGCGCGCGCCGGCCGCGCCGCTCTTCATCAAACCACGTGTAGGCATCGGCGCTCGAGACGCCGAACCCCGGCCTGAGGATCACGACGTGCGTGGTCGGCAAATCGGTCAGGGGATAGATGTCGTCGCCGCGCCCGAGGCCGAGTGCGGTGCCGCCGACCAGGAAGAACGGCACATCGGCGCCGATGCGCGCGCCGAGCCGGCTGAGGGTCGTGAGGTCGAAGTTCAGCTTCCACAACTTGTTCAACGCGATCAGCGTCACGGCGGCGTCGGCGCTGCCGCCGCCAAGGCCCGCCTGTGAGGGAATGCGCTTGCGCAGATCGATGCTGATGCCGCGCGGCTCCGCGGTCTTGCCGGTCGAGACCCGGTGCAACATCGACGCGGCCTTCCACACGAGATTGCGTCGATCGGTGGGCACGTCGACATCGTCACACGTGATGAGAATCGGGCCACGCCGGGTGGCGACGGTGACCTTGTCGAACAGCGCAAGGCTCTGGAAGATCGTGCGCAGGTCGTGATAGCCGTCGGCGCGCGTGCCGAGCACGCGCAGATCGAGATTGATTTTGGCGAATGCCGGCAGACTCACACTCGCCATTACTGACCCTTCGGCACCAGGGGCGCCACCGATCGGAGCTCGTCGAGTGTCATGGGGTCCGCGTCTGATGGTATGTCAACCACGAATGCGCGCGGATCGATCGCGACGTTGACCTGCAGGTCGCTGATCCGGGCGGTGACATCGGTGGCGGTATCGCCCGAAGGGCGGACGCGGACGACGCGCGGATAGCCGCCGGTGTGTTCGGCATAATCGATTCGCCATGCCCCGTAGTCGGCGGCGACGACGACGGTCTGGCCCTGGCGGGTGCGAAGATAGGCGACGCGCCCCGGGGCGAGCGTGACCGCCTGCCACCCGCCCGGCCATTGACGGCCCTCGGCCGGTGCGGCGTGATCCGCGAGACATCCCGAGACCATCAGCCGCAAGTCGTCGGCGCCAAGGGCGAGCCCGGTCAAGCGCTCGAGCACGTCGGGCACCGGCGTTTCTTGCAGCACGCGTCGATCGCGGGGCAGCAGCAGCGTGGCGCGCTCGTTCCGGCCGGCAAGGATGAACACGGGCGGGCCAAAGGGCGCGATGCCCTCGAGCCGTACCGCGCCGCCGGATTCGAGACCGGCGTGCACGCGGCCGCCGAGCTTCTCGCCGCCGGCGCGGCCCGAGAGCGCAAGCTCCGCCGTCAGCGTCTTGAAGCCGCGGCAGGCGCGGGTCGCGGTCGTGAAGGCCTCGATGGCGGTGGGGTCTGCGGTCGTCTCGCCGGCGGGACGCGGCGGCATGCGGGCGGCGCATCCGCCAAGCGCGAGCACGCTCGCCGCAAGCACCAATACCGTGCGGCCGAAGCTGGGCGGCCTGCCCTGAGCCAGTGGCGCCGTGCGTAGCCACGCGCGACGTCGCGAGTCGAATGGGGTCATTTCTGGCGGGCGCGCGCGGCCTTGATTTTCTTTTCGATTGCGGCCCGATCGATCTGATCGCCGTCGCCGGCGAGGGCCCGCTCCCAGGCGGCGATCGCCTCGGCGCCTTTGCCGCGGCGGGCGAGCACGTCGCCGTGATGGTCCTGGATCACGGAGTTGCCGCGCAACACTTCCGCCGCACGCGACAACGGCGGCCCGGCTTCCTCGACCTTGCCTTGCTTGAAGAGCGCCCAGCCGAGCGTATCGAGATACGCCGGGTTGTCGGGTTCGATCTTCACTGCGCGTTGCGCGAGGTCGACGGCCTCGGCCAGCCGCAGGCCGTGATCGGCCAGCAGATAGCCGAGCGAGTTCATGGCGGTGGCGTTCAGCGGATCGTCCGACATCATGCGCCGCAGCTCTTGCTCGGCTTCGGCCACGCGGCCGCCGGCTTCGTACGCCGTCACCTTTCGCATCGCGAGCGTCTCGTCGTCGCCGAACGTCTTGCGCGCCTGCTCGATCACGCGCAGCGCATCATCAGCGCGCTTGTGCTCGGTGTAGAGGTCCGCCAGGCCAATGACGTAATCGCGGCTGTCGGGACTGGCCGCCATGGCTTCCTCGAGCAGCTTGATGGCGTCGGCGACCTTGCCGCTCTTCGACAGGGCGACGGCCCGAAGGCGGACCATCCGCGGCTGGTCGGCCATGCGCGCGAGCGATTCGCGCGCCAGCGCCTCGGCGCGATCGAAGCGCCGCGCCGACAAGTGGGTCTGGATCACATAGGCGTCGAGGTCGCGATCGCGCGGGTTCAGCGCGCGCGCCGCATCGAAGACGGTGATGGCCGCGTCGTAGTCGGCCAATTGCTGATGGGCGATGCCCACCTGCACCAGCAACGCCGCGCCTTCCGCCTCGCGGCCTTTCGAGCGGGCGGCGGCATCCTTCGCGAACGGCCCGGCCACCTCGACGATCTGCTTGAAGTCAAAGCGATCGAACAGCGTCAGCACCAACGCGTACAGACCGGACACGCTGGCCGGATCGGCCGCCAGCATGCGGCGGGCCGTGGCCTCGGCCGCCTTCAGGTCACCGGCCGTGCGCTCCACTCCTGACAGCACCGCGAGGACGCGCGCATCGGTGGCACTGGTCTTGAGCAGCTCGTTCAGGACTTCGCGCGCCTTCGGCGATCCACCCTCGACATTGGCGAGCGCGCCGGCCAGCCGCAACTGCAGATCGCGGCTGGGTGCGCCGCGCGCGGCCTTCACCGCTTCGGTGTAGGCCTCGGCGGCGTCCGCCCACTTGCCTTGCCGTTCGTAGAACTGGCCGAGCTGCGCGAGGTAACGCGGATTGATTTGCGCGGCGCCGACCAGCGCCTCTTCGGCTTCTTCGAGCTTGCCGAGCGAGATCTTCGCGTCGTAGAGCAACAACAAGGGCTCGGCGGCCCATGGCGCCTGCGCCGCCACCCGCTCGAGGATCGGCACCGCGATGTCGGCCTTTCCCGAACGCAACTGCAGGCGGCCAAGCGTCATCTGCAAGTTGGGATCGGTCGCCATCAGCGGCGAGGTCTGAATGGCGGAGAGGTGTTCAATCGCTGCGAGCCGCGCCCCGGCCATCGAGTAGCCCGGCGGCAGCGGTCCGCCGCCTTCGGCCCACGCGCCGTACACGAGCGCCAGCACGCGGTGCGCTTCGACGTTCGCCGGGTCGAGTTTCAAGGCGCGCTCGCCGTTGGCGATCGCGAGTTCCGGCTTGCTCAGGCGCGAATAATACGCCGCCAGCTCGGCGACAATTTCAGCCGACTCCGGATCGAATTGTTGCGCGCGCTCGAGCGCCGCCAGGGCGCCGGCTTCGTCACCGGCCGCGTCGAGGCGGCGCGCCATCATGAATTCGTAAAACGCTTGCGCGCGCGACGGCGCCACGGCAGCGGTCTGCCCGCCTTCGCTGCCGGAGGCAGCGTCCGCCTTCGCTAAAGCTCCGGCGGACAGGTCGGGGAGGTCCCGCGCTCGCGCGCCCGTAATCGTGCGAGCGGAGGCGAACGCCACGACGGGCGACGACGCGGCAAGCAAAAACACCATGACGCGCGCGAGAACCATGAGGAAATCTTACCCTCTCCGAACCCCCGTGCGTGAACCTTCGTGAAGAACCCTCGTGAAGAACCCTCGTGAGGAACCCTCGTGAGGAACCCTCGTGTATATTGCTGGAATGCCAGTCGATGCTGAATTGCTCGAAATCCTTGCCTGTCCGGCTTGCAAAACGCCGGTCACGTTGGTGAAACAGGGCACGGCCCTCAAGTGCGCGTCATGTCACCGCGTTTATCCGATCAAGGACGACATCCCGGTGATGCTGATCGACGAGGCAACGGTCGAGCCCTGAAGATCCTGCTGATCCGGCTGCGCCTGAAGGGGACGTGGTCTTCACCACGCCCGCCATCGGCGCGTTGCGCCGCCGGTTCCCCGATGCGCGCATCACATACCTCGTGGAAGCCGCGGCCGAGCCGGTGGTGCGGCACCATCCGGCCATTGATG
>JANOZI010000614.1:0-2318 GCA_031429375.1 Acidobacteriota bacterium
GTATCCGCAGGTCTTGATCGCACAGCGGAACCTGTTCGAGCTCTCGACCCGCTACCTGGAAAGCCTCGAAGACGGCTGGCAGGCGGCGTTGCGGATTCAGGGATTCCTGTCGGGCGATGGACTTCAATCGCCGGGCGGCGCCGACGAAATGGAAGATGGCATGGGCATGTCCGTCGTGGGCGGACGCGGAGGCAGGCAATGAGCGCGATTCGAGCCGGTATCGGACTATTCCTGATGGCGGCGGTTACCCCGGTACTCGCGGCCGCTTCACCACAGCAGACCCACCCGCCGACGACCGCATCAGCAGAGGTGACGCAGTGCGCGCAAGCGCAGATGGTGGTCGATCAGTTGCTGGCGGCGGCTACGGCACGCCTGGATGCGGCGCGCCAGGCGAACACCGCGGCGGAACTGCGCGCCGCCGTCGATAGCTTGCAGGGGACGCTGCGAGACACTCGCGCGCAGTTGGCGCCGTGCGGTTCGATCCAACCTACGCCCGACCCGCACCTTGGGCACCCGATGCCGGGCCCAGCGGCAGGATCGATCTCGCCCGCCACTGCTGTTCCAACCGTCAAGCCGCCAGCGACGACGCCGATCGATCATTCCAGGATGCCGATGGGGACCACACCGGCCGTGAAACCCAACCCGGGCAACAAGCCAACCGCCGCCGCACCGATGGATCATTCAAAGATGCCGATGGGATCCGCCCCGGCGGCGAAACCCGCGCCGGGCGCCAAACCGCCCGCGGCAGCTCCGATGGATCACTCGAAAATGCCCATGGACACCGCACCGGCGGCCAAGCCCGCAGCCGGCGCCAAACCATCCGCGGCTGCGCCGATGGATCATGCCAACATGCCGATGGGTGGATCGGCCAATGACAAGAGCCAGCCCACCGATCCGGTCTGCGGGCTGAAAGTGGACCCCGCCACCGCGCCGACGGCGACCCACGGCGGGCAGACCTATCACTTCTGTTCCGAGCAACACCGCGAGCTCTTTCAGAAGAACCCGGCGAAGTACCTGCCAAAGGCACGGTGACCCGTCATGCGACCTGTCCTCAAGGCGTTTCTATTGTTTTTGGGCCTGGCCGGCCTGGCCGGCGCCGCCGGCGGGTGCTACATGATCAGCACCGGTTTCAGCGCACGGCCGGAGCCGGGCCGCCTCGAGACCTTCGCCGCACTCACGATCCGCAACATCGCGATCGGCCGTCAGGCGCGCGGTCTGACCAATCCCGTCGAACGAACGCCCGAAATCATTGCCGGAGGCCGCGCACATTTTGCCGATCACTGCGCCACCTGTCATGCCAACGACGGCAGTGGCAACACCACGATCGGTAAGGGACTGTACCCGAAGGTGCCCGACATGCGGCTGGCCCGCACGCAAGATCTGTCCGACGCGCAGTTGTTTTACATCATCGAGAACGGCGTGCGCATGACCGGCATGCCGGCGTGGGGCACCGGACAAGCCTCGGGTGAATCGGCCAGCTGGCACCTCGTGCACTTCATCCGCCACCTGCCGGAACTGAGCGAGCCTGAGCTCGAAGAGATGGCGGCGCTCAACCCGGTGTCTCCGGATGAAATGCGGCAACGCATGGATGCCGATCGATTCCTCGAAAGTGACGACGCACCGGCGGCGCCGCCCGCGACCCCGGCCAGTCCGCACAAGCACTAGGAAGCGCTGCCATGAGACCGGTACATCCACTGTTGGTCCACTTCCCGATTGCGTTGCTGTTCCTGTCGGTCGCCGCCGACCTCGTCGCCTTCTTCAGCCACAGCGCCTCGCTGCGCGACACCGGCTGGTGGGCGTTGATCGGCGCGGCACTGGGTGGGGTCGTGACGGTGGCGGCGGGCCTCTTCGACATGAGGCGCGCGCCTCTGGAAGAAGACGTGCACCACCTGGTGCATCAGCACATGAAGGTCGGTCTCGCGCTGCTGGTTGCGGTCCTCGGACTGACCTTCTGGCGATGGACGGTCTACACGCAGCCCAATCGCCCGGTGAGCGCCGTCTATCTCGACGTGGCGCTGCTGACGATGGGACTGGCGGGGTTTCAAGGCTGGCTGGGCGGAGAACTGGTGTACTCGCACGGGGTGTTTGTGCAAGCTGCGGCATCACGCGCAGCGGCGAAAGGGGATCCGAAGCCGGCGAAAAGCACACACCATCACTGAGCCTTCGCCGTGCTCCCACCACGAGTCTGACCTTATGCTGATCCAACCGATCGATATCTTCGTGCACGCGTGGCTGATCGTGGCGGTGGCCTCCGCCGCGTACGTCGCCTGGGATCAGTTCCACGGCAACCCGGAACCCGTGGTGCAGGAAGTGGCCAA
>JANOZI010000615.1:0-7671 GCA_031429375.1 Acidobacteriota bacterium
GTTCCTCACGGAGGTTCCTTGCGGAGGTTCCTTGCGGGGTTCCTTGCGGGGTTCCTTACGGAGGTTCTTCACGGAGGTTCCCAACGGGGGTTCCCAACGGACGTTCACCGAAGGTTCTCGCGACGGCCGAACCCTCGTGAAGAACCTCGAGAACCCTCGTGTGGAACCCTCGTGCGGAACCCTCGTGCCTGATGTTTCACGTGGAACACTTCGTTGGATTGCCGTATCCTTATCGCCACTGCACTATTAACCAGAATGTTTAGGTCAATAGACCGCAAATGGCCAAGGTAATCGCCGTCACTAATCAGAAGGGCGGGGTCGGAAAAACGACCACCGCCATCAATCTTGCCGCCGCCCTCGCCATCGCGGGCCGCACGGTGTTGCTCGTCGATTGCGACCCGCAAGGCAACGCGACCAGCGGCCTGGGACTAAAGGGCCAACGGCCGCCAGGCGGCACGATTTACGAAGCGCTCACCGATAACGCCGACGAAAAGAACGGACTTTCGAGCCCCGAGCTCGGCGCCCGCTCGGACCGCTTCATCCTGGCCACCGCGATCGATCGGCTCAGCCTGATTCCGGCGACGCGTGATCTGTCCGGCGCCGAGATCGAGTTGATCGGCGTCCCGGATCGCGAGCGGCGTCTCGAGAAGTTGTTGAAGCCGCTGCGCGATCGGTTCGACTACATCATCATCGACTCGCCGCCCTCGCTCGGACTGCTGACACTCAACGCGCTCGTCGCCGCCGATCGCGTCTTGATCCCGCTGCACTGCGAATATTTCGCGCTCGAAGGACTCGCCGACCTCGTCTCGACGATGCGGCGCGTGAGGGCAGGGCTCAACCCGGGCCTCGACATCGAAGGCGTGTTGCTGACGATGAACGACGACCGCACCAACCTCGGGCAGCAGGTCTCGCGCGATGTCCGCGAGTTCTTCAAGGACAAGGTGTACCGCACCGTGATTCCACGCAACGTTCGCCTCGCCGAGGCGCCAAGCCACGGCATGCCGGCCGTGACCTACGACCCGAAATCGCGCGGCGCCGATGCCTACTTTTCGTTCGCGAACGAATTACTCGAGCGCAACCAACCGGCGCTCGCCGAGTCGTAATCTGTCGAAACCTGTCGAACCTGACGAACCTGACGAACCTGAATCCATGGACAAACGACCAGCATTAGGCAAAGGCCTGAGCGCGCTCATCCCCGACGGCGGCGATGCGTTTACCAGCCCGCGCGGATCGCTCGAGGTCGACATCGATCTGCTCGAGCCCAATCACTACCAGCCGCGCGGCGCGATGGATGACGCGAAGCTCGAAGAGCTGGCGCGATCGATTCGCGCCAACGGCGTGATTCAACCAATCGTGGTGCGTCGCACCCCCGCGAGCGGCGCGGGCCGCGAGCGCTATCAGATCATCGCCGGCGAGCGCCGCTGGCGGGCCGCGCAGCGCGCCCAACTCACCAG
The DNA here is from genome assembly GCA_031429375.1 of Acidobacteriota bacterium. Taxonomy (GTDB): domain Bacteria; phylum Acidobacteriota; class Vicinamibacteria; order Vicinamibacterales; family UBA2999; genus 12-FULL-67-14b. Next base: position 1,455 of record JANOZI010000615.1, read on the forward strand.
GGTCCCCATCGTCGTCAAGGACGTCGCCGCCGGAGATACGATGCGGCTGCTGGAGATGGCCCTCATCGAGAACATCCAGCGCGAAGACCTCAACCCGATGGAAGCCGCGACGGCCTACCAGCGCCTGGTCGACGAGTTTCACTTGAAGCAGGACGACATCGCCGCGCAGGTCGGCAAAGACCGCGCGACCGTCGCCAATTACCTGCGGCTGCTCAAGCTGCCGGCCGAGGTGCGCGGCAACGTGGCGTCCGGCGCGCTCTCGATGGGACATGCGCGCGCCATCGTCGCGCTCGGCTCCGAGGACGACCAGCGGCGGCTCGCCCGGGACGTGGTCGCGCGCGGCTTGTCGGTCCGCGAAACCGAAGCGCTCGTGAAGCACGATCTCGACAACGCACAGCCCGGGCGCGCGAACAGGACGGCCGCGAAGAAAGACGTTCACACCCGGGCCGCCGAAGAACAGTTGCATCTGTCGCTCGGCACGCCGGTCGAGATCAAGCGACGCGGCAAAGGCGGCACGATCGCGATCACGTTTACCAACGAAGCCGAGCTGCAACGACTCTACGAGTACTTGACCGAGAAAAAATGACACACCAACAAAAGCGCCGGCTGACCGAGATGGTCAGCTGCGCCGGTTGAGCGAGCAAACTCGCAGCAGGCGAGCTCGCTCAGGTGCTGAGCGGAATACCAATTCAAACCGACCCACGCATCCTGGTTGACTACCGGACGGCGGACGATGCCGGTGTGTACGCGTGGGAGGCCGGGCCGGCGCTGGTGCAGACGGTGGACTTCTTTACGCCGATCGTGGACGACCCGTATCTCTACGGACAGATCGCGGCTGCCAACGCGCTGAGCGACGTGTACGCGATGGGCGGCCGACCGCTCACGGCGCTGGCCATCGCGGCGTTCCCCGAAGACGAGCTCGATACCGAAACCATCGCGGCGATCTTCCGCGGCGGTTTCGACAAGCTGCGCGAAGCCGGCGTCGCGCTGCTCGGCGGGCACACGGTCCGCGATCGCGAAATCAAGTTTGGCTATTCGATCACCGGCGCTGTCGACCCGGCGCGCATCCTCACGAACGCCGGCGCGAAGGTAGGCGATCGGCTGATCCTCACCAAGCCGCTCGGCACCGGCATTGTCGGCACCGCGATCAAGTTCGGCCGCGCGCCGCAGCACGTCGTCGAACAGGCGGTGACGTCGATGCGCACGCTGAACAAGGCGGCCGCCGAAGCGATCGCCGCCGTTAAAGGGGTTCATGCCTGCACCGACATTACTGGCTTCGGACTGATCGGCCACGCGTCTGAAATGGCGGCGGCGAGCCAGGTGACCATCGCGATCAACGCAGCTGCGGTACCGGTGATTTCGGGCGTGCTCGAGATGGTCGGACAGAACAAGTCGGGCGGCATGAACACCAACCGGGAACACTTCGAGTCGGGCGTCGACTTCGGAACGGGCGTGAGCGCCGAGCTCCGCGACCTCTTTTTCGATCCGCAAACGTCGGGCGGCCTGTTGCTAGCCGTGGCAGGGACGACCGCCAGCTCAGCAATGCAGGCGCTGGCCGAGTCCGGAATTAAGGCCAAATTCATCGGAATTGTCGAGACACCTGGCCAGCATCGGATCCGCATTAATTAATAGGTCATTTAACCGAATTACTGTGCCGCAGCGGCACCCACCCCCTGGCACCCTTGGCACCCTCGGACTCTTGGCACCGCGGTTTTTCTGATACGATTAATCGTTTGTTAACGCCTGATATCACCACCGTTTGGGTCGTCGCTTTCCTGCTGCTGTGCACGTTCCTGCTCAACACGCTGGTATTCAAGCCGATCCTTCAAGTGATCGAGCAGCGCACGAACGCCGTGCGCGGCGCGCGCGAGCTCGCCGAATCGGCGTCGCACAAAGCCGCGGCCGCAGCGGCGGAATACGATCAAAAACTCAATCTCGCTCGCGGCGAGGTCTATCGTCAGATGGACGACATGCGCAAGGCGGCGCTCGACAAACGCGCCGCGCTTCTGACGTCGACCCGCGCCACCGTCCAACAGGAACTGTCGGCGGCGACGGCGCGTGTGCAGCAAGACTCAAAAGAGGCGATCGGTGCTCTGGACCGCGACGCTTCGAACCTGGCCGGCGCGATCGTGTCGCGCGTACTCGGCCGGGCTTCCTAGGTTACAAGTGCAAGGGAATTCGAAGTGACGAACTCATTCCTCGGAGCTTGTGAATTAAAGCGCAAAGTAGCTGCGGCCATCTTTCTCGTCGGATTGTTGGCCATTCCTGCTTTCGCTTCCGCCTCCGCTCGCCCTAACTCAGGCGAGCTACGGCGAGACCTCGGCGTAGCGGCCTACGACCGCGAAGGCGGGCAGGAACATCCGCCTTCGCAGCCTGCGGCTGCTTCGGCGGGACAGGTTCATGAAGCTGAGCATGCGGCGCCGCACAGCGTCACCGACATGATTCTGGCGATGGGCTGGCCGATTGCCAACTTCATCATCTTCGTCGGCGTTCTCTATTACTTCTTCAACCAGCCGCTCAGGGACTACCTGGCGAGCCGCAGCTCGACCATCCGCAAGGACCTCGTCGAGGCCGCGGAGCTGAAGGCCGCAGCCACGGCACAGCTCGCTGCCATCGAGCAAAAGCTGCAGGCGCTGCCCGGCGAGCTCGAGGCGTTGCGCAAGCGCGGCGCCTCTGAAATTGCCGCGGAAGAGCAGCGGATCGCCGCGGCCGCATCGGCGGACCGCGACCGCCTGCTCGAGCAGACCCGGCGCGAGATCGATTTGCAACTGAGGCTGGCCAAGAGAGAGATCCTCGAGCACGCTGCCGACTTGTCGGTGCAGCTTGCCACCGAGCGCATCAAGAAAGAGATCACACCGGCCGATCAGGACAGGCTTGTCGATCGATATCTGCAACAGGTCAAAACGAATAACGAATAACGAATTACCAATAACCAATGTCCTTGCGAACTTCGGCCAATCGCTACGCCAAAGCGCTCTTCGATGTCGCGCTGGCGGAGAAGAACGACCTGGTGCAGGTCGACCGCGACCTCGAGGCCGTGGTGGCGATGATGCACGAGAGTCCCGACCTGGCGCGGGCAGCTGGCCGCGCCGGAGTGACCGACGCCGCGCGCACGTCACTGATCGAAGCGGTCGCCGACACGATGGGTCTGACACCGCCGGTGAAGAAACTGCTGGTGCTGCTGGCCGAAAGCCGCAAGCTGAGTCTCGTTCCCGATCTGGCCGCGTCGTACCGAGAACGCCTGCTCAATCACCAGAACATCGTCCGCGCCGAGGTGACGAGTGCCGCGCCGCTGTCGGCCGAAAAGACCAGGGCGCTCGAAGACAGCTTGTCGAAGGTGACCGGCAAGAAGGTGAATCTGTCGGTGAGCGTCGATCCCGGGCTGCTCGGCGGTGTCGTCGCGCGGATCGGCAGCACGGTGTACGACGGCAGCGTGAAGACGCAGCTGGAGCGAATGCGTCAGCAGCTGGTTGAGAAATAACCACTAACCAATTACGAAGAACCAAAGACCTTTATGAGCATCAAGGCCGACGAGATTTCCAAGATCATCCGCGAACAGATTGGCAGCTTTGCCGTTGCCGTGGATGTGGCCGAAGTGGGCACCGTGGTGTCGCTCGGTGACGGCATCGCGCGCGTGCACGGCTGCCAGCGCGCCATGGCGGGCGAGATGCTGGAATTCCCGCACGGGGTCTTCGGCATCGCGCTGAACCTCGAGGAAGACAGCGTCGGCACCGTGCTGCTCGGCGAGTACACGAAGATCAAGGAAGGCGACCCGGTCAAGCGGACCGGCCGCATCATCTCGGTGCCGGTCGGTGAAGAGCTGCTCGGCCGCGTGGTCAACGCGCTCGGCCAGCCGATTGACGGCAAGGGCCCGATCCTCACCAAGCAGGTCTCGCCGATCGAGCGCATCGCCCCCGGCGTCGTCGATCGCCAGCCGGTCCGCGAACCGCTGCAGACCGGCCTCAAGTCGATCGACGGCATGGTGCCGATCGGCCGCGGCCAGCGCGAGTTGATCATCGGCGACCGCCAGACCGGCAAGACCGCCGTCGGCCTCGACACGATCCTGAATCAGAAAGACACCGGCGTCATCTGCATCTACAACGCGATCGGACAGAAGCAGTCGACGGTCGCGCAGGTCGTCCGCACCCTCGAAGAAGCCGATGCCATGCGCTACACCATCGTGGTGGCGGCGACGGCGTCCGACCCGGCGCCGATGCTCTACATCAGCCCGTACTCGGCCACCGCGATGGGCGAGTACTTCCGCGACTCGGGCCGCCACGCCCTGCTGATTTACGACGACCTGTCCAAGCACGCGCAGTCGTACCGCGAAATCTCGCTGTTGCTCCGGCGTCCGCCCGGCCGCGAGGCCTACCCCGGCGACGTCTTCTACCTGCACTCGCGGTTGCTGGAGAGAGCGGCAAAACTGAACGACAAGATGGGCGGCGGCTCGCTCACGTCACTGCCGATCATCGAAACCCAGGCGGGCGACCTGTCGGCGTACATTCCGACCAACGTCATCTCGATCACCGACGGCCAGATCTTCCTGGAAGCGGACCTCTTCAACCAGGGCGTCCGCCCGGCGATCAACGTCGGCAACTCGGTGTCGCGCGTCGGCGGCTCGGCGCAAATCAAGGCGATGCGCCAGGTGGCCGGCACGCTGCGCCTCGACCTCGCGCAGTATCGTTCGATTGCCGCCTTCGCGCAGTTTGGCAGCAGCGATCTCGACAAGGCGACGCAGCAGCAGCTCAATCGCGGCGCCCGACTCGTCGAAGTGCTGAAACAGAAACAGTACGCGCCGCTGCCGGTGGAACAGCAGGTGACGATTCTCTACGCCGGCGTCAACGGCTTCCTCGACGAGATCGCAGTCGCCGACGTCGGTCCGGCCCAGGACGAGCTGGTCAAGTTCATGGCCACGCGCTTCGGCACCATCCTGACCGCGATCAAAGAGAAGAAGACGCTGGACGATGCGCTCAAGAATGACTTGAATAACGCGCTCAAGGAATTCCAGGGGCACTTCAAGTCGATGAAGGCCTCGGTGGGAGCTCGGTAAGGCACAAGGCACAACACAGACATGCCCTCTCTAATTGATATCCGGCGCCGCGTTCGCGCGGTCAAGTCGACGCAGCAGATCACGAAGGCCATGAAAATGGTCTCGTCGTCCAAGCTGCGCCGCGCGCAGGAGCGGATTCTGCGCAGCCGCCCGTACGCGAAGGAAATGTTGCGGGTATTCAACCACCTGGCGACGCGCACCGAGAACGCGACGCATCCGCTGCTCAACGACGATCCGCTCGCCGCCCGCACGCTGCTGATTGTTATCACCGCCGACCGTGGGTTGGCCGGCAGCTTCAACACCAACGTGGTGAAGTCGGCGCTGCAGTTCACGATCGAGCAGCCGAAGTCGCCTGATGGCCGCGACATCGCGCTGGCGCTGGTCGGCCGCAAGGGCCGCGACTTCTTTATGAGGCGCGGGTTCGACGTGCTCTACGAAGAAGTCGGCGTCTTCCAGAACGTGAAGTGGGCCCACGCGCAGTCGATCGCCACGACCGCCATCAGGGAATTCCTGGGGCCCGACGTCAGCTCCGTGTATCTCGTCTACAACGAGTTCCGTTCGGCCATCTCGCAGCGCGTGGTGATCGAAAAACTTCTGCCGATTCCGCGCCTCAACGAAGCGGAAGCCGCCACCGCTGAAGCGAATGCAGTGGCCAAGGGGATTACCGATCCGTCGGCGTCTGCCGCGGTTGATTACCTGTTCGAGCCCGGTCCGGAGCAGTTGTTGAACACGCTGCTGCCGATGCACGTGGCGGTCCAGATCCAGCGCGCGTTGCTCGAATCGTCCGCCGCCGAGCATGCCGCGCGCATGCAGGCGATGGACAGCGCGACGCGCAACGCGAAGGAAATGGTTGATCGGCTGACGCTCTACATGAACAAGGTCCGTCAGGCCGCGATTACGCGCGAGATTATCGAAGTCGTTTCGGGAGCGCAGGCTACTTAATATGGCTACAGCAGCAGCAGATCAAAAAGTCGGCAAAGTCATCCAGGTCATCGGCCCCGTGATCGACGTCGAGTACGAAGGCGGCTACCTGCCGGCCATCTACAACGCCGTCCGCATCGTCGACGAGGGCCAGGCCGGGGGCGAGAAGATCGACATCGTCGCCGAGGTCGAGCAGCACCTGGGTGAAGGCCGCGTGCGCACGGTTGCGATGAAATCCACCGACGG
>JANOZI010000616.1:0-2555 GCA_031429375.1 Acidobacteriota bacterium
CGATTCGACCTGGGCAAACGCGGCCCGGATCTCCTGCGCCAGGGGCCGTCCGGCCGCGTGCTGGATGTAGAACTCGAGGTGACTGGTCGGGGCCTGCGTGATCGGCACATAGATGAAGTTCCTGCCGGTCTCGCTGATGTACCGGTACTTTGCATCCCGCGCCACGCCGACGATCTCGAGCGGGCGGATCTCGTTCTCGTTGAACTCGTGCATCAGCTGGCGGCCGATCGCACTCTGCCCGGGAAATGCCTTCCGCGCGAAAGTCTCGTTGATGATCGTCACGCGCGGCGAGCCGTCGCGATCCGCGGCGCTGAACGCGCGGCCTTCGACGATGGTCATGTTGAGGGTCTTGAAGTAGTCCGACGAAACGATGTCCCAGTCGGCGTCCCATGAGCCGTCCTGCTCGGGTCCGGCGACCCCCGGAATTTTGACATCGCCGAGGCCGAAGCCGCCTCCTGTCAGCGGAATCATTCGCGCGGTGGCGACCGCCGTGACGCCACTAATCGCCCGCAGCCGCTCTTCGAATCGTTCCGCGAGCGTGACCGCTGCTTGCTCGCGGTAGCCCGACAGCGAGACGTCAACCGAGGCGATCTGGACATTCGCCGTGGTGAACCCTGGATCGATGGTCGTCGCGGCCTGCAAGGTCCGCACAAACAGGACTGCGATCACGACCAGCATCAACGAGAGCGCGACTTGCGCCACGACCAGCGAGTTGCGCAGCTGGAAGCGCTGTCGATCGGCAGTGGAGTTGGCGCCATGCAGCATCGGCGCGAGGTCGGCGCCGAGCGCATGACGAGCCGGCGCCAGGCCGAAGACGATCGCGGTGAAGAGCGCGAGACCGCCGACGAAGGTCAGGACCCGCCAGTTCACGCTCAAGTCGAGATCGATCATCACGGGCAGCGCGGGCAGGGAGCCCTCGAGTAACGCAATCAACCAGAACGTGATCGGCAACGCGGCGACGGCCGCGGCGGCAAACAACACGATCGTCTCCACCAGCAGCTGCCAGATCAGCCGGCCGCGGCTCGCGCCCACGGCAAGGCGCGTGGCCATTTCTCGCCGCCGGGTGGCGGCGCGCGCCAGCAGCATACCGGCGACGTTGCTGCACGCAATGGCGACGAGGGCGCCGGTGAGCGCGAACAGGAAACCGATGAACGCCAGGAAGGGCAGGCGCACCGGCCCGGGGATCCTGCTCGTGCCGATCACCGCGATGGTGTGGCGTTGATTGGCGCGCGGTTCAGCCTGATTGAACGCCGCGTTCAACGTGTTCAACTCGGCATGGGCCTGGGCCTTCGCGACGCCGGGCTTCAACCGTCCGATCGCCAGATGCCAGACGCCCCGCGGCTCCGTCAGCATGTCGGAGGTGGGAAGTCCGCGAACCACCGCCACCATGGCCATGGGGACCCAGACGTCGGTGCCGACCAGCGACGCACCCAGAAAGCCGGGCTCGGCCACGCCGACCACCGAGAAATCCCGGTTGTTAAGCCGCAGGGGCTTGCGCAGGATGTCGGGGTCGCCGTGGAAGCGGCGTTGCCAGAAGGCGTGGCTCAGCACCACGACCGGGCGCTCGTCGGGGATGGTGTCTTCATCGGCCCGGAAGAAGCGCCCCAAAGCCACATGGGTGCCGAGCACATCGAAGTAGTTGCCTGAGACCAGCGTGCCGAAAATCCGTTCGCTTGTGCCGTTCTCGCCGAGGCTGATCGGCCCGCCGCCGAAATCCACCGCCGCCATCGACGCCAGCGTCTGCGTATGCTCGCGCAGGTACTTGAACCGCGGGTGTGACATGTTGTCGAAGCCGGAGCCGTCGTTCGACCGGCCGATGTCGACCACCTCCGAGACATTGCGCACGCCGGCCGTGGGCTCGAACATCAATGCGTCGGTCAGGCTGAAGATCGTCGCGGCGGCGCCGATGCCGATCGCGAGCGACGCAATCGACGTCACCGTGAAGACCGGGCTGCGGCCCAGGAGGCGGACCGCGTGCCTGAGGTCGGTAAGGATGGCCATGCAGGCACTAGACTGATCAACGGTCCCGAATGTTTCACCGGCTGACACCCTTCCAGCGCCTCGCCCTGTGGACGACGACGATCACCTATTTCCTGATCCTGGTCGGCGGGCTCGTGCGGGCGTCCGGCGCGGGACTGGGGTGCCCCGACTGGCCGCGCTGCTTCGGCGGCTGGATTCCGCCGCTGTCGGCCGCCGATCTGCCGCCGCGGTTCGACGCGTCGCAATTCAACCCCACGCTGATGTGGACCGAGTACTTGAATCGCCTGCTCGGCATGACGGTCGGGTTCTTGATCCTGGCCACCGTGGTCTCGGCCTGGCGTCATCATCGCCGTGAGCCGCGCATCCTGTGGACGTCGATCGCGGCGTTGCTCCTGACCGGATTTCAGGGGTGGCTGGGCGGCCGGGTCGTGGCCCACGAGCTGGCCGCATGGATCGTCACGGTGCATCTGATCGTGGCGCTCGTCATCGTGCAGCTGTTGTTGTATGTGACCGTCGTGGCCCAGGACAAACCTGAAGGTTTGTCCCCACAGATACCCCGTGGCGACAAACCTTTA
>JANOZI010000617.1:0-18163 GCA_031429375.1 Acidobacteriota bacterium
GTAGCCGCCGGCGGCGTACGGAACGAGCTTCGGCAGCTTGCGGCTGCGGAACTTCCACCCGGCGCTAATCTCGAGTGGCACGATGGCGACGTCGAGCGGAATACCGAGCGGGATGATCTGGCCGTCGAGGATCAGCACACGTTCGCCGGAGGCCGAGTATTGCCACGCGCCGACCTCCACGAACAACCCGCCAAGCGGCAGGCCGACCGTGGCGCCGCCGCCGAAAATGGTGCCCGACGAGGTCCCGAGGATGGTCTCGAAGCTTTCGCTGGCGGCAAACGTGAATTGCCCCACCATGGCGTAGCCGCCAATCTCGATGTTGCGTGATTGCGCCGCCGCGGTGCCGGCGCCGGCCAGCAGGGCGAGGGTAACGAGGAACGAAAGCCGCCGGGTCATCAACGATCAGCTCCTTATCGCGCGAGGCCAAGGCCGCGCAGCGTCGCGCGTGGGTTGATGAGGCCGTAGCCGAACAGGTCGTCGCGGCCCGCGGCGCCCTTGTCGGTAGCGAACTGCTTCATGGCGGCTTCCACCGCCGCCGGGCTGGTGATGCCCTGCTGCATCAGCAGCGCGGCAAAGCCCGACACGTGCGGCGTCGCCATCGACGTGCCCTGGAAGTAGTAATAAGAAAACGAGTCGGCCCGCGGCGGGCCGAACTGCGAGACCGGTCGCTCGTAGGTTTCGAGCAGGTCGAGATTGATCGTCTGCTGAAGGATTCCAGCGGGCCCGCCGCCGGCGCGCTGGTCGCCGCCCGGCGCCGCGACGAGTGCGAACACAATAAGGGCAAGCGGCAAACAGCGCGTCATTCGGCGGTAGTCCTTCGTTATTGTGAATTGGTTATTGGTTATTCGTAATTGGGTATTGGTGATTTGTAATTTATTTCGCGAGTCCCAAGCCGCGCAGCGTCGCGCGCGGATTGATGAGGCCGAACCCGTACACGTCGTCGCGCCCTGCGGCGCCCTTGTCGGTGGCGAACTGTTTGATGGCGGCCTCGACGGCGGCCGGGCTGGTGATGCCCTGCTGCATCAGCAGCGCCGCGAAGCCCGAGACGTGCGGCACCGCCATCGACGTGCCCTGGAAATAGTAGTAGCCAAACGAGTCGGCTCGCGGTGGACCAAATTGCGAAACCGGCCGCTCGAACGTTTCGAGCAGATCCAGATTGATCGTCTGCTGCAGGATGCCCGCCGTGGTGCCGCCGGCGCGCTGGTCGCCGCCCGGCGCGGCAATCTCCACCGACGCCGACGTCGCCGAGTAGTACGCCCCGTCGAGCGTGCGTCCGACTGCGCCCACCAACATCATGCCGTCGATCGTCGTGGCACCGTCGCCGAGCCGGTTGGGCCGGTTGGTGGTGTCTTTCGTGTTGCCGGCCGCCACCGCGACGAACACGCCCTTGCCGACCGCATAGCGGATCGCCTCGGTGACGACCGTCGCCGCGCCGCCCTCGCTCCGCCCGATGCTGAGGTTGATCACCTTCGCGCCGTTGTCGGCCGCATAGCGAATGCCGCGCGCCACCACATCGTCCGTGCCGGCGAACGGGCTGTCGAACACGTCGTCCCACACCCCCTGGATGATCTTCACCGGCATGATGCGGACGTTGTAGGCCATGCCGGCGACGCCGATGCCGTTATTGGTGAGCTGTCCGATCGTACCCGTGACGTGCGTGCCATGCGAATCGAGATCGACCGGCAACTCGTCGTCCCAGATGAAGTCGCGCGGCAGGACAAAACGTGTCGAGCCGGATTCGCCGAGCTCGGGTGCGGCGGCAAACGGCACGTCGACCACCCCGAGAGCGGGGTACAGCGGGCCGTTGTTGTTCACGCGGAACGGGAACCGCGAGTTGTAGCGAAGCGTGATGGTGCGAAACGCCACGCCGCTGTCGAGCACCGCGACGATGATGTTCGACGTGGCGCCAGGTTGAATGTCCCAGGCGCGCTCCATGTCGATGGCGGGGAAGTTCCACTGGTTGGCGTACATCGGATCGTTGGGCTTCGCCATCGCGTGATTGAGGTAGCGCGGCTGCGCGAATTCGACGTCGGACCGCGCCCGCAACGTCGCGGCGGCGGCTTCGACGTCGCTCTCCATCGGGATATCGACGATGTCGAAGTCGGCCGAGCCGGAGCCGTCTGTCGCCATCGCGCCCGCTACCTGGTGGGTGGCCGCCGACTGCGCGCCCGCCGCGGTGCCGCTCTTGAATTTGACGATCACCGACCCGCGCAGGTAGGGAAGGTCCGCCTCTGCCCGATCGCGATGCACGCGCCGGGCGTCTCGCGCGGTGCGCGCCGCGCGGGGTATCTCGTTGTCACGCAGGCCGACATCGATCGGCGACAGCCCGACCTCGTGCCCGATCTGCCGCGAGCTGCCGCCGCCCTGGCCCGATTGCCCTTGTGCGATCGCCGTGCCTAACCCGAGTGCCGCAATCAGCACCGCGCAGGGCAGCTGTGCCTTGGCCGAACCGTTCATGCTCCCATGTTAGTCCCTCGCGCGCCGGGCGGCCTCGTTAGGAAAGGGCCACCGCTGCCGAATTGAATCTGTAATCGCCGGCTCGCGTCGGGTGAGTTTGTGACGACAAGAATCACGGTCCCGTCAAGAGGTGCCGTCCCGTCAAGAAGTGCCGCCCCGTCGAGCGGTGCCGCCCCGTCAAGCTACAGATAAGTGAGCGGATCGATCGCGTGCTCTGACGGGTCGAGGCTTGCGGCCACTGCTTTGGGACCGTGCGCGTCTTCGGGCACTTCCCACAGGCTCAGTTCATGCGGGGACTCGAGCCGCTCGCCGGCGGGCCCGGTGATCACCTTGACCCGCGGCCGGTACGGATCCGGCGCGTGTACCGCGATCACGACGGCCAGCGCCCCCGAGTCGAGGCGCACCAGGTTCCCCGGCGGGTAAATGCCCAGCAGCTGCGTGAACCGCCGCACCAGGTGCTGATCGAACTGCAGGCCGTCATTGCGCTTCATCACCTGCAGGATGCGGTCCGACGGAAACGCCTGCTGGTAGGCGCGCTGCGAGCGCATGGCATCGTAGACATCGGCGATGCTGCACAGCATGGTGCCGAGGTTGAGGCCCGTGCGCGCGACCTTGAACGGGTAGCCGGTGCCGTCGAGCCGCAGGTGATGCTCGAACGCGATCACCGGCGCGATCGCCGGCATTTCCGGGGTGCGGCGCAAAATTTCGGCGCCGTCCACGACGTGCATCCGCATGATCGCAAATTCATCGTCGGTCAGTTTGTCGGGCTTGTTCAGGATTTCGGTCGGGGTGCGGACCTTGCCGATGTCGTGCATCAGCGCCGCCAGGCCCAGCTCGCGCAGCATCGCCCCTTCCATGCCGAGCGCGCGCGCCTGGGACATCGTGAGGATCGAGACGTTCACCATGTGCGTGAAGGTGTAGTTGTCGTAATTCTTGAGCGCGGTCAGCGCGATGAGGGCGGTGCGGTTGGCCGACACCGCCTGTGCCAGCGAGTCGATCAGCGCACGAGCGGCCTTCGGGTCGGGCGTGCCCTCGGTCTTGGCCGCCTCCCACACCGACCCGGCGACGTTCGAGGCGTCGGCGTACAGCCGGCGGATCGTGGCCACGTCGGCCGCCGACTTTTCGACCCGCTCCTCGGTCTGGATCCGGCCGACCCGAATGTGCGCCAGCGAATTCAGGACGCCCAGCGGGTCGCTGGCCTCGACGCTCACGGTTTCGTGTCCGGGCCGCCGCTCGGGATGCGCGATGGTCAGCGCCAGCGTCGTCAACTCTTCGGGGGTGACGCCGCGATCGAAGACAATGCGCTCGATGCCGAGCGACTTGAGGCGGCGCATCATCTCGCCGAGTGTTTCCGCGGCGCGCGGCAGCGGCATGTCGCCGACGATCACTTCGTGGCCGATGAAGCCAATCGCGATCGACGGCTGATCGTCGAGAATCTGCGTGATCGACTCGTCGAGTCCGTCGAAGGCGCGCTGCACCAGCGGATGCGACGGCGCGTAGAGTTGCGCGGCGCGCAGCGCGGCGCTCAGCCGCCGCATCAAGTCGTCCGCCGCCCGCAGGCGCGCGACTGGATCCATTACTGCACCCTCCGCAGCGCCGCGCGGGCCGGCGCCGGTTCGGCCAGCGCTGCCTTCGCGGCCTTTTTGACGCTGCCGGAACCGCCCGCGGCCGCTTCGTTCAGCACGCGCTCGGCGCTCGCCGAGCCCATCGCGCGCAGCGCCCGCGCCGCCGCGGCGCGCAGCCGGGCCGTGCGGTTGGGCGCGTACCATTCGCCGCGCTCGAGAATGGTCTTCAAGGTCGCCACCGATCGCTCGTCGACGGCGACCCGGCCGAGCGATTCGATCGCCGAGGTGTAGGCGCCTTCGTGCTGCCCGGTGTATGCCGTGGTGTTGAGGAGGTAGATGAACAGCGGCGCGGCGCGCTCGTCACGCAACGCCCCGAGCGCCTGCCGGATCGCTTCGCGGGTGTGCTCCTTGCCCGTCTCGAGCGCCTTCTCGAGCACGTGATACGCCTCATCGGTGCCGACCTGCACGATCGCCCGCAGCGCCTCGCGCTGCACCGCGGGGTCAGCGTCGTCGAGCAGCCCCCGCAAATCCGGCAACGCCGCCTCGCCACCGAGCGCCCTGAGCAAGTCCACCGCGGCCCGGCGCACGGCCGGGTTGGCCGAGCTTCTGAGTTCGTCCGCGTAGCGGCGCGCCGCGGGGCCGAACCCGATCAGGATGTCGCGCAGCCGCCGCACCGTGCGCGCGTTGTCTTCAGCGGCCAACGCATCGGCGAGCGGCTCGACCAGCGATGGACCGATCGTCTTGCAGATCTGTTTGGCGAGCGCGACCTCCGCATCGGTGGCCTGGCGAAGGAAGTGCGCGAGATGGCGCGCGACCGAGCCTTCGACCAGCCGCGTCACGCCGGCCGTTGCCAGCTCCGCAAACGGCGACGCGGTGTCGCGTGACACGCCGACGATGGTCTCGACCAGCTGCGCGGCCAGCTTGAGATCGCCGACCAGCACCAGCTGCTCGATGCTGGTGACCGCCACGTCCAGCATGCCGGCCCACACATCCGGCCGGCTCTCGATGGTCAACAGATCGAGCAGCAGCCGCTGGTCGAGCCCGCGAATCTCGTCGTCGCCGACCGTCGAGATCCAGGCGCGGATGCGCGCCGGCGGGTCGTCGCCGCTTTTCTCGACGTCGACCGGCTGGCTGCGGGCGCTCGTCAATTCCCGCGCGTAGTCGTCCGACACGTATTGCGAGTCGGAGTACGACGTCAGCATTTCGGTGGAGGTGTTCCAGACATTCTCGAACGCCGGGTCCTGTCCGAACATCGCCTGCGCCTGTTCGGCCGCGGCGGCGAGAATGCTCTGCTGCCGCTCGGGATCGGGTACCAGGGTCTGGAACGCCGCCGCCAGGCGGCCGCTGGCGCCGCGATCCTTGACAACGTTGTCGACCAGGAATTTCGTGACCATCTCGTCGGTCAAGCGCGATTGCAGCTCGCCGGCGAGGTCCATGCGCTTCGCCCCGGCGCCGGTGCCGGCGCTGAGCGGCGGCGGATCGGTCATGAGGCTGAGCAGCATTTCCGGCGACAGCTGTGCCGCGGCTCCGGCCATGTTGTTCAGCACCGCGTCCAGTTCGGCGGGCTTGCGGTCGGCGGCGTAGTTGGCGAGCCCGTGCATCAGCTCCAACAGCGATTTACGCTGTTGCGCCGAATCGTCGCCGCCGGCCTTGCCGGCGGCCTGCAGCCGCTCGGCGAATTGGGCCAGCCGATTGGGGTCGTCGGCCAGCTCGAGCACGCTCGCCATCGGCGCCTGATCGCTGCCGGCATCTTCGTCGCGCTCTTCGTTGAGCGTGGCCATGATGCGATCCCACGACGCCGACTCGCCCTTGCCGGCGCGCTCGCGCAGCACCTCCGCGTAATCGATCTCTTTGAGCGTGATCGCCTTGTTGCCGGACGCCAGCCATGCCGTCGTCACGCCGCCAATGGCGCGCGACTCTTCCGGGGTCTTCGCCAGCAGCGACAGGAAGTCGTGCCACTCGTGGCCCTCCATGCTGGTCATCAGCGTGATCTCGCCGATCAACTGCAGGTGCAGGAGCGCCGCCAGCTCCATCGCGGCCGGGTCGGGTTTGCCGAGGCCGCGGCCGCCGACCAGCAGGTTGTCGGGCAGCACCGTGATCGAGAACGGCCCATTCGCGACCGCGTGTTTGGCGGTTTCCGCGATGCGCACCAGCGCCGATTGAATCGCCGGATGGCTCTCCGGGTACAACGACACGATCCGCGTCGCCGCTTTGCACGCGCGCGCAAACTCGGCGAGGCGAGCGGCCGCTTCAGGACCGAGCGGTTCCGGTGCGGGAACGGGGGGCTGCGCCATCTCAAAAAACCGTTGGATCCGACTCCCTCAAGATTAATACGTCACCGGGCTTCGGGCCCTGGCAAGTGCGCAAGCGGGTCGATGCCCGCCTCCGCGCCGTCGACCGCCTCCACGACATCGCGCGGGAACTCACCGCGGTCGTCGCGGTCCCACGTATTGGTCAGCAACGGCGTTTCGTACGGCGAGCCCTTGCTGTCGAGAATCAACTTCACCTGCGGGCGGAACGGATCCTCCGGATGGGTCTGCGTGACCACGCCGACCTCGTCTGTGTTCAAGCGGACCAGGGTGCCGACCGGAAAAAGACCCATCAGGTTCACGAACCGCCGCAGCAACGTGCGATCGAACGCCGTGCTTTCCTGCTGGCTCATGATGTGGCGGATGCGATCGGTCGCCAGCCCGGTGCGGTAGACGCGGTTGCTGCGCAGCGCGTCGAACACGTCCACCACGCTCACGACCATCGTACAAAGATTCAGTTTGCGCGACCCGATGTTTTCCGGGTACCCGCTCAAGTCCTGCTTGAGGTGATGCTCGAACGCCACCACCGGAGCCAGCGCCGGCGTCTCGGGCGTCCGGCGCAGGATATGGGCGCCGTCGACGACGTGGAGCTTCATGATGGTGAACTCCTCGTTGGTCAGCTTGTCGGGCTTGTTCAGGATCTCGAGCGGGGTGTGGACCTTGCCGATGTCGTGCATCAGCGCCGCATAGCCGAACTCCCGCAACATCGGGCCTTCGAGATCGAGCGAGCGCGCCATGGCCATCGACAGCGCCGCCACGTTGACCATGTGCGTGAAGGTGTAATTGTCGTGGCGCTTCAGCGCGGTCAACGCGAGCAGCGACGTCCGATCCTGGTAGACCAGCCGCGACAGGCTGTCGATGATGCCGCGCGCTTCGGTCGGGTTCGGCTGGTCGCCGGCTTTCGCCGCAGACCAGATATTCTGCGCGCTGCTGACGGCCTTCGAGTAGACCTCCTTGGCCGCGGCGAGGCCCAACTCCTGGTCGTCTTCGTTCTCGATCACGACCTTGCCGACCTGGATGCGCCGGACGCCGCGCGCTGTCAGCCGATCGTTCACGCTGGTGCGCGACGTGCGGTCGGCGAGCTCGTCGACGAGGGCGCGAAGATCGGCGATCTCGACGCCCCGCGCGAACGTGATCTTTTCGATTTTCCGATCGCGCATGTCGCGCAGCAGGCCCATGGCGTTTGCGGTGCCACGAGGCAGGCGGAAGTCGTTCACGACGATGTCGTTTTCGAGGAAGCCCACGATGACGGTTGGGTTCTCGGCCAGCGCCGGCGCGAGCGCCGCGTCGAGGGCCGACACCGTGCGCAGCACCAGCGGATGCGTTGGCGTATACAGTTCCGCCGAGCGAATGGCCGCGCCGGCGCGGCGGACGAGATCTTCATGAGAGAACGCCACTAGGCCTCTCCCTCCGCCGCCGCCTTGGCCATGCGCCGCAGGAAGAAGTCGCCGTGCTTCGCCAAGTCGGCCAGCGTCTCGCGTGCTTTCGCCGTGCCGATGCGCGCCAGGGTCCGCAGCGCGGCCTCGCGCAGCTGGCGGGTCCGGCCCCACGCCAGCCATCGGCGGTGGCGCGCCAGCGCCGCGATGTGCGCCACCGCGCCGTCGTCGCGAATCGACGACAGCGCGCTCAGCGTTTCGAGCAACAGCGGGAAGTCGTCGCTGAACGGATCGCTCTCGTGCACGATGCGCGCGAGCAACGGCACCACGCGGGCGTCCTTCAGGCCGACCAGTGCGGCGATTACCGCCGCTCGCGCCTCGCCGGTCGTCGCCTTCAACACGGTGTGCAGTGCGCGCAGCGCGGCGGGATCGTCGATGCGCGCCAGCGACGCCACCGCGGCCTGCATCACGCGCACATCGCTCCGCCGCAGCAGGGCTTGTAACGGCGGCACCGCCGCCGCCGTCCCGATCTGCCCGAGCACGCGGGCCAGCTCGCGCTGCACGTGCCATTTCGCCGGCTCGATGGCGCCGGCGAGCGCCGGGATGGCCGGCGGACCGAACTTGACGAGCAAGGCGGTCGTGCGATCGGCGCCAATGCCGCCGTCCTCGCGCTGATACGCCGACAACAGGCCCAACGTGGCCGGCGGGCCGATCGCCAGCGCGAGCTGCTCGAACGCGGCGAACTCGGCCGGCGTCTGCTCGGCGACGAGCGTCGCGGCTTCGGCGAACGACGTGGACTGCGCGACGCTTTCGATCGCCTGCCGGCAGGCCTCGGGTGCGAGCGACGGCTTCCGCGCGGCGGCCGCTGCGAGCTCATCGATCACCGGCACGCCGTCGGCATAGGCACCGGTGAGCAGGAGCTCCTCGACAAACGCGCCCATGTCGCGCGCGGTATCCGCGGCGCGCTCCGGCTCGTGCTCGTTGCGCAGCAGATCCATCAGGAGCTGTCCCGACAGCCGGCGCACGCTTTCGTGGCCGAGCGACTCGAGCCACTGATCGATCTCCTGCGGCAGGCCGCGGGCCGCGAGCTCGGCCGCGCGCGCGCCGGCGTGTTCCATCGAGCGCCGGTAGTCGGCGGAGACGTACGTGGACTCGTCGTACTTGAGCAGCAGCTCGTCGAGCGACCGGCGGATGTCGTCGAGTGGCCGCTTGTTGCCGAAGTCGCGCTCGCCGATCAGGCGCTTGGCCAAGGTCAGCACGCGGCGTTTGCGGGCATCGTCGGGCGCGATCGTCTCGAGCACCTGCGCGAGGCGGCTGGTGGGGTGGCCCGACGCCGCCATCGCGCGCGCCAGCAGCGTGGCCACCTGCTGGTCGTCGAACGTCTCCTTGAGCGCGCTGACGATCTGCAGCGCGTCGTCGGTGGTTTCTTCGTGGCGGAGCAGCTCGAACACCGTCCCCGGCTCGAGCCCCGACGCGGCGAGTGCGAGCGACTGCATCACGTCCTGGGCCCGCTCCGGCTCGAGGGCGCTCACGGTTTTCGCGATGTGGCGATAGACCGCGATGATCGTCGCCGCCTGGGTGGTGATGAGCGGCGAGCCCTCCGGCGTGCAGAACGCCTCTTTTGTGTCCTTGGCGAGCTCGCCGATCGCGCCGACGTCGCGCGAGATCTCGAGGAGGCGTTGCTGCTCGTCCTCAGTGAAAGTCTTGCGGCGCATGATGATCGACCGGACGATCGCCTTCCACGTGGCATCGCGCCGCGCCGCGCCCTCGTCGAAATCGCGCTCGAGGATCTCCTGGTAATCGATCTGCTCGATCAGCACCGCGGTCTGCGGCTCGGCCGCCCAGATCGCCGCGGGCCCGCCCTGGGCGCGCCGCGTCACGCGATCGAGCGTCAACATCGCCAGCAACGCGCGGACGACCGGTTCTGGCGGCGGCGAGATGAGCGTGATCTGGAGGATGTCGCGATCGTGGAGCAACGCCGCGCACTCGCTGATCGACAGGTCGGTGCCCTCGATGGCGATGCCGTCGACCAGCAAGGCCTGTGGCGTGACCGCGAGCTGCAGCATCCCGGCGTTGGTCGCTTCCGCCGACACCGCGACGAGCTTCTCCACCGCGGCGGCCACGGCCGGATGCTCGGGAGGATAGAAGCCCCAGCTGCGCAGTCCGATGGTAATGGCGCGCGCCAGGTTCTCCGCGTTCCTGGTGATGTCGGCGGCCGAGACCGCTCGCTGGGCCATGCAATCACCTACGATATACTGCCGACCGTCCATGCGAGCCGTCGACATCATTCGCGCAAAACGCGACGGCGACGCGTTGTCGCGCGAGGCGATTGACGATTTTGTCGCCGGCGCGACCAGCGGATCCTGGCCCGACTACCAGGTTTCGGCGCTCCTGATGGCGATCGTGCTCAAAGGCATGACCGCCGAGGAAACCGCCTGGCTGACCGACGCGATGATCCGGTCGGGCGAGCGGGTCAACCTCGACGCGATTGCCGGGATCAAGGTCGGCAAGCACAGCACCGGCGGCGTCGGCGACAAGGTGTCGATCATCCTGGCCCCGCTGGCGGCCGCGTGCGGCGTCGTCGTCCCGAAAATGTCGGGCCGCGGCCTCGGCCACACCGGCGGCACGCTCGACAAACTCGAAAGCATCCCCGGCTTCCGGGTCGCGCTGTCGCTCGACGAGTTCAAACGCATGCTGGCCGAGGTCGGGTGCTGCCTGATCAGCCAGACCGAAACGATTGTCCCGGCCGACAAGGCGCTGTACGCGCTGCGCGACGTGACCGCCACCGTCGAGAGCCTGCCGTTAATCGCCTCTTCCGTCATGAGCAAGAAGGTCGCCGAAGGCAGCAACGCGCTCGTGCTCGACGTCAAGTGCGGACGCGGCGCCTTTATGAAGCGGCCGGGCGACGCACGCGCGCTGGCGCGTTCGCTCGTCACCATCGGCACGGCGTCGGGCGTGCGCACGGAGGCATTCATCACGCGGATGGACGTGCCGCTTGGCCGGGCGGTGGGCAACGCCGTCGAGATTGCTGAATGCATCGAGGTGCTGAAGGGCGCCGGCCCGCCCGACCTCACGGCGCTCGTCATCCGGCTGGCGGGCCGCATGGTTCGACTCGCCGAGAAGGCCGCCAACGACAACGACGCCGAGGCGAAGGTCCGATCGGCGCTCGCGTCGGGTGCGGCGCTCGAGAAGCTGCGCGCGATGATTGCGTGGCAGGGCGGCGACCCCGCGGTGGTGGACGACGTGCGGCGATTGCCCGCGGCGACGTCCGTGCATGCCATCACGGCGGGGCGCTCCGGCTATGTCTCGGCGCTCGATGCGTTGCTCGTCGGCCGCGCCGCCGTCGCCCTCGGCGCCGGCCGCGACAAAAAGGGTGACGCGGTCGACCTCGCCGCGGGCATCATGCTGCTCAAGAAGCCGGGCGACAGCGTTGCGGCCGGCGACACCTTGATGGAGTTGCACTACAACGACGGCTCCCGGCTGGATGCCGCCGCGGCACTGGCAACGCAGGCGGCCGCGATCGACGACACGGCGCCTCCCGAACAGGCGCTGGTCATGGGCTGGGTGCACGACAGCGGCGAGACGATGTTCATCGCGGGGATGTGAGGCGATGTGGATGTCTTGAGTCGCGTGCAGCCGCTCATCGGGCTCGTCGGAATTCTCACGCTCGCCTACGCACTGTCGACCAATCGCCGCGCCATCAGCCCTCGCGTCGTCGCCTGGGGCCTGGGCCTCCAGGTCCTGTTCGCGGTGATCGTCCTCGAGACTCCGCAGGGCCAGTGGCTGTTCCAGCAGCTCGGCGCCAGGGTCCAACGCCTGCTCGATTTTTCGAGAGTCGGATCGGGCTTCGTGTTCGGCCCGCTCGGCGACCGTGCGCAGTGGGAGAGCATCACGGTTGGCGCGCTGGGGGAAGCCGGCAAGGCCTACGCGGTGATCTTTGCGTTCCAGATCCTGCCGACGATCATCTTCATCGCCGCGCTGTTTGCGATTCTCTACTATCTCGGCATCATGCAACTGGTCGTGCGGCTGTTCGCCGTGGTGATGAACCGGGTGATGGGCGCGTCCGGCGCGGAGTCGCTGAATGTGGCCGCCAGCATCTTCATGGGCCAGACCGAGGCGCCGCTGACGATCCGCCCGTTCCTCTCGCGGATGACGCAGTCGGAGCTGATGACGGTGATGACCTCGGGCATGGCGCACATTTCCGGCGGCATCATGGCCGCGTACATCGCGTTCGGCATCGAAGCCAGGCATCTGCTCACGGCGGTGATCATGACCGCGCCGGGCACGCTGCTGATGGCGAAGATGTTCGTGCCCGAGACCGACACGCCGGACACGCGCGGCACCGTGAAGCTCGAAGTCGAGCGCACCGACGTCAACGTCATTGACGCCGCCGGCCGCGGCACCAGTGAGGGCCTGCATCTGGCGCTCAACGTCGCCGCCATGCTGATTTCGTTCGTCGCGCTGATTGCGCTGCTGAACGCGATTCTCGGCGCCCTTGGCGGCGCCGCCGGGTTGGCCGACCTGTCGCTGCAGAAGATTTTCGGCTGGGCGTTCGCCCCCGTTGCGTGGAGCCTGGGTGTGCCCTGGAAGGACGCCGCCGCCGTAGGCAATCTGCTCGGCACGCGCATGGTGTTGAACGAGCTCATTGCGTTCCTCGAGCTGAGTAAGATGCAGAGTGTGCTGGATCCCCGTTCGTTCACGATCGCGACCTACGCGTTATGCGGGTTCGCCAATTTTGCGTCGATCGGCATCCAGATCGGCGGCATCGGCGCGCTGGTGCCGGAGCGCCGCAAGGACCTGGCCAGGCTCGGGTTGCGCGCCATGCTCGCCGGCACCCTCGCCAACTTTTTGACCGCCATCATCGTAGGTTTCCTCCTGTGAATCATTTCGATCAAGTCAGTGAAGCGGCCGAGTGGCTGCGTGGCCATGGCTGCGCCGGCCCCGCGGACGTTGCCGTCGTGTTGGGATCGGGCCTCGGCGACTTTGCCGACGGCCTCGCGGACGCCCTGGTCGTGCCGTACACCGACATTCCGCATTGGCCGGCCTCCAGGGTGATCGGGCACGCCGGCAAGCTGGTGTGCGGCACGGTCGCGGGCCGTCACGTGCTGGTGCTGTCGGGACGGGTCCACGCCTACGAGGGCCACGACATGGGGACGGTCACGTTCGCCATGCGGGTCATCGGCCGGCTGGGCATCAAGCGCGTGATCCTGACCAACGCCGCCGGCGGGATTTCGCCAAACTGCTCGCGGGGCGCGTTGATGGTGATCGACGATCACATCAACCTGATGGGGCAGAATCCGCTGGTGGGGCCGAACGACGAGCGCTTCGGCCTGCGGTTTCCCGACATGACCCGGGTGTACTCGCCGGCGTTGCGATCGCTGGCCGACGAAACAGCGCGGGCGCAGCGGTTGCCGATTCAGCACGGCGTCTACGTCGCCGTGCTGGGCCCCAGTTACGAAACGCCGGCGGAAATCCGCGCCTTCCGGACGCTGGGCGCCGACGCCGTCGGCATGTCGACCGCGCCCGAAGCCATCGTCGCGCGCCACATGGGGGTGGAGGTCCTCGGGATTTCGTGCATTACCAATCCCGCGGCCGGCGTGTTCCCGGAGCCGCTGCATCATGACGAAGTGATGGCAACCGCGCGGGCGGTCAAGGGGCAGTTCATTGCGCTGCTCGAGGGGATCATTGGGCGGCTCTGAGCACCTCGTCGCCGCCGCCCGCGCCGTGCGCGAGCACGCCGCCGCCGACTATTCGGGATTCAAGGTCGGCGCCGCGCTCGAGACCCGCGGCGGCGCGATCGTCACCGGCTGCAACGTCGAGAACGCGACCTATGGCCTGACGGTCTGCGCCGAACGCGTCGCGGTCTTCAAGGCGATCTCCGAAGGGCATCGCGAGTTCACCCGGATCGCGATCGTCGCCGACACCGGCTCGCCGACCCCACCCTGCGGCGCCTGCCGGCAGATCCTGTGGGAGTTCTGCGGCGACATTGAAGTGGTCCTTGCCAACCTTACGGATGTAAAGGCAACGCTGAAGATGCGAGACCTGTTGCCGATGCCTTTCGACAAGAGGTTGCTGTAGGACCGCGCCGATTTCAGATCTCAGATCTCAGATCTCAGATCAATCTGAGATCTCAGATCTGCGATCTACAATTGATCTGCAATCTGAGATCTGAAATCTGAGATCGACATGCTTCCCACGATAGCTTGGCACGACGACAACATAGTGATGGTCGATCAGCGCAAGCTGCCGGCCAGCGAGGTCTACGTCACCTGCAAGACGGTCAACGACGTCGCCAAGGCCATCAAGACCATGGTGATCCGCGGCGCGCCGGCCATCGGCGTGTGCGCGGCGATGGGCCTCGCGCTCGGCGCGGCGCGCAGCAAGGCGACCGGCACCAAGCAATTCACCACCGAGTTTCAGCGCAACTGCGATCTGCTCGCCGCCACCCGGCCGACCGCGGTCAACTTGTTCTGGGCGATCGAGCGGATGAAGCGGTCGTTCTCCGGCGGCGCGCTGGCGGGCGAGTCGGTCGAACAACTGCAGGCCCGGCTGCGGGCGGAAGCCGATCGGATCCACGACGAAGACGTTGCCAGCTGCCGCTCGATCGGCGCGCATGGCGCCACGTTGGTGCCGGCTGACGCGCGCATCCTGACGCATTGCAACGCCGGCGCGCTCGCCACCGCCGGCTACGGCACCGCGCTGGGCGTGATCCGCGGGGCGGTCGAGGCCGGCCGCAACGTGCGGGTGATCGCCGACGAGACGCGGCCGGTCCTCCAGGGCGCGCGGCTCACTGCCTGGGAACTGATCAAGGACGGCATTGACACCACGGTGATCACCGACAACATGGCCGGCTCGATCATGCTCGCCGGCGAGGTCGACCTCGTCGTCGTCGGCGCCGATCGCATTGCCGCCAACGGCGACACCGCCAACAAAGTCGGCACCTACAGTCTCGCGGTGCTGGCGAAAGAACATGCCGTGCCGTTTTACGTCGCGGCGCCGTGGTCGACCATCGATCTGGCGACCCCCGACGGTACGTCGATTCCGATCGAAGAGCGCAACGCCCGCGAGGTCACGCATGTCGGCAACAACCAGCTCGCCCCCCCTGGCGCCCACATTCGCAACCCGTCGTTCGACGTCACGCCGCACAAGTACATCACCGCGATCATCACCGAGCGAGGCATTTTCAGGGCTCCATTTATAGAGACCCTCGGAGCCTCGTCAATCTCAGATCTCAGATCTCAGATTGCAGATCAATCTCAGATTGTGGATTGCGGAGATTGAAAATCAGAAAATCTGAGATCTGCAATTGATCTGCAATCTGAGATCTGAGATCTGAAATGTTAGTGCTTGGCATTGAAACGTCGTGTGATGAGACGGCGGCCGCATTGGTCGACGAAACCGGTGACCTCGGGCAGCCGTGGCGCATTCGATCGAATGTCGTCGCTTCGCAGGTCGAGATTCATCGCGAGTGGGGCGGGGTCGTGCCGGAAATGGCGTCGCGGCAGCACCTGCGCGACATCTGCGGAGTGGTCGAGCGCGCGCTGTCGGATGGCCAGGCAACCTGGAACGATGTCGATGCCTTGGCGGTCACGCAGGGCCCCGGCCTCATCGGCTCGCTCCTGGTGGGGGTGTCGTTTGCCAAATCCGCCGCGTGGGGCCTGGGCAAGCCGCTCGTGGCGGTGAATCACCTGGCCGGTCACATCGAGTCGATTTGGCTCGAGCACGGCGCCATTCCGCTGCCCGCCGTGGTGCTGGTCGTCTCTGGCGGCCACACCAGCCTCTATCTGGTCGAGCGCGCCGGCGACTATCTTCTGCTCGGGAGGACGCGGGACGATGCGGCGGGGGAGGCGTACGACAAGGTGGCCAAGCTGCTCGGACTCGGGTATCCGGGTGGGCCGATCATCGACAACCTGGCGCGCGGCGGCAACGACGAGGCGATCCGGTGGCCCGGCACCCGGCTGACCAATCCCGATCGCAACGCACCGGAGCGGGACGGCCGTTTTGATTTCAGCTTCAGCGGCCTCAAGACCGCGGTGCTGCGCCACGTGCGGCAGCGTCAGGCCGAATTGGGCTCGGAGCGGTTGCCGCAGAACGAGATCGTCGATCTGTCCGCCAGCTTCCAGCGCCGCGTTGCCGAAACCCTGATCGAGCGTACGTTCGCGGCGGCGCGGTGGCACGGCGCGCGTGCGATTGGCGTCGCCGGCGGCGTGTCGGCCAATTCACGCCTGCGCGCCGACGCGCTGGCCAAGGGGGCGCGCAGCGAGATTCCGGTGTTTATCCCTGGCCTCGCACTTTCGACAGACAACGCAGCGATGATTGCCGCCGCCGGGCTCCGGCAACTGGCCGCCGGGCACTTCGCCCCCGCGGACCTCAATGCCTCCGCCTCGCTACCGTTGTAATGCGTTACACAGAAACTCGGAAACACAGAAGCACAGAACCAAACCTTTTCTTCTGCCAGAAGAAAAACCTTGTTCCGTGTTTCCGTGTTTCAGTGCTTCCGTGTGATGAATTTAGTCGCCGATGACTTTGACCAGCACGCGCTTCGCCCGCTTGCCGTCAAACTCGCCATAGAAAATCTGCTCCCATGGCCCGAAGTCGAGCTTGCCGGCGGTGATCGCCACCACCACTTCGCGCCCCATGATCTGGCGCTTCATGTGCGCATCGGCGTTGTCTTCGCCGGTGCGGTTGTGCGCGTAGCGGGCGGGTGAGGCGTCGAACGGCGCGAGCAGCTCGAGCCATTTCGCGTAGTCCTGGTGCAAGCCGCGCTCGTCGTCGTTGATGAAGACCGAGGCGGTGATGTGCATCGCGTTGACCAGCACGAGGCCCTCCTTGACGCCGCTTTTGTGCACCGCGGCATCCACCCGGGGCGTGATGTTCTCGAAGCCCACGCGCGCGGGAATCGTGAAGGTCAGATACTCTGTGTGCGATTTCATATGGCGAGAGAATACCCCGCCCAACCGGTGGTCGGCGTCGGCGCCGTGGTCGTGCGCGACGGCCGGGCGCTGATCGTCAAGCGCGGCCACGAGCCGCGGAAAGGCGAGTGGTCGCTGCCGGGCGGCCTCCTCAACCTCGGCGAATCGCTCGCCGATGCGGCGCGGCGTGAAGTCAAGGAAGAGACCGGGCTCGACATCCATCCCGGCGCGATTATCGAGACCTTCGACCGCGTTCATCGCGACCCTGACGGGCGCATCCGGTTTCACTTCGTGATCGTCGATTTCGTGTGCGAGTCTCTCGCCGGCGACCCCGTGGCGGGCTCGGATGCCGATGCCGTGGCCTGGGTGACCGTCGACGAGCTCGACGCCTACGGCGTCAACGCCCACGCCGCAGCGGTGATCCAAAAGGGACTTGAAGTCTTGAGGGCTGGGGGGCTTGAATAAAGCAAGTCCCCAAGCCTCACGCCTCAAACCCTCAGGTATTATTCCGCAATGACCGTGACCCGAGACGCTGCGTGGCAACTGTTGACCGAGTGGACGCAAGGCGAAAGCCTTCGCAAGCACGCGCTGGCGGTCGAGGCCGCGGTGCGCGGCTACGCCAGGCAGCAGGGGGCCAACGAAGACGAATGGGCGGCCGTCGCGCTGCTGCACGATTTCGACTACGAGAAGTATCCGACGCTTGGCGACCATCCGAACAAAGGCTGCGAGCACCTGCGCGCACTCGGTTACCCGGAGTGGGTGATGCGCGCCATCCTGTCGCACGCCTCGGAGATCACCGGCATTCAGCCTGAATCGCCGGTCGAGAAAACCCTGGTCGCCTGCGACGAGCTGGCGGGGTTCGTCACTGCGGCCTCGCTGGTCCGGCCGTCGAAGAGCGTGCTCGACCTCGAGGCGAAGTCGGTGATCAAGCGGATGAAGGACAAGGCCTTTGCCCGCCAGGTGCCCCGCGACCATCTGATCCGCGGTGCCGAGCTGATGGGGCTGCCGCTGGAAGACCACGTCACCAACGTGATTGGTTTCATGCGGTTACAGGCGGATGCCCTCGGCCTTCGGGGAACGCTCGAGCCCTGACGCCCGTATACTCAACTGCAGCGGCACTCCCCAAAAGCGGGCGCCCTCCCATCCCAACCGAACATGATGCCGACCGCTGAGCCTCTGCCCCCGAATCAGACCGTGCCGCCTGCTGAGAGGTTCGAAGGCCCCGTCGTCGTCTGCGAGCACCTCAGTGTTCGCTACGGCAAGGCCTGGGCGCTCAACGACGTGACCGCCTCGTTCCTGCCCGGCGCGGTCGGCTTGCTCGGCCCGAACGGCGCGGGCAAGAGCACGCTGCTCAAGTCGCTGCTGGGGTTCGTGATACCCGACAAGGGCAGCATGACCGTGCTCGGCATGGACGTCGCCAAATCCCCGCTCGAGATTCGCGCCCGCATCGGCTACATGCCCGAGAGCGACTCGCATATTCCCGGCATGAACGCGGTGTCGTTTGTCGCCTATTGCGGCCAGTTGTCGGGCTTGCCGTTTGCCGA
>JANOZI010000618.1:0-1679 GCA_031429375.1 Acidobacteriota bacterium
TCGAATTCCTCGCGCGTCTTCTGGCCGCCGCGGGCGTAGCCGTAACCCGGCAGGTCGACCAGATGAAACACCGGCCGGTTGTCGGCTGCCACCCGATAAAAATTGGCCAGGCGCGTCTTGCCGGGGGCCGCGCTCGTGCGGGCGAGTTTCTGCCGGACGAGGGCGTTGATCAGGGTCGACTTGCCGACGTTCGAGCGGCCAACCATCGCCACTTCGGGCAGGCCGCTGGTCGGGAACCCGGCGGCGCCGGCGGCGCTCGTTACGAACTCAGAAACAACTTTCAATCAGTGCGTCGTCGCATCGGCCGCTTCGTCGAACTCGGCATCGGGCGTCGGCGTCAGCGGCGTCAGCGGCCCGGCGAGCGCGATCTTCAGCACTTCGTCCATGTGACTCACCATGTGAATGCTGAGCGCATCGAGGACGTTCTTCGGGATGTCGGCGAGATCCTTCTCGTTGTCCTTCGGCATGATGATCGACGAAATGCCGGCGCGGTGCGCCGCGAGGATCTTTTCCTTGACGCCGCCGATCGGCAGCACCTTGCCGCGCAGCGTGATCTCGCCGGTCATCGCGACGTCGCGGCGGGCCGGGATGTGCGCCAGCGCCGAGATCAGCGCGGTCGCGAGCGTAATGCCGGCGGACGGGCCGTCTTTCGGAATCGCGCCTTCGGGAATGTGGACGTGCACGTCGAGCTTGCGATTGAAGTCTTTCTGGATGCCGAGCTCTTCGGCGCGCGTGCGCACGTAGCTCATGGCGGCCTGCGCCGACTCCTGCATCACGTCGCCGAGCTTGCCGGTGAGCATCAGCCGGCCGCGGCCGGGCATCAGCGTGCATTCGGTGACGAGAATCTCGCCGCCGACTTCGGTCCACGCCAGCCCGGTGGCGACGCCGATTTCGTTCTTCTCTTCCGCCATGCTCGGGCGATAGCGCGGCACGCCGAGGTATTCGGTCACCCGCGGTTCGGTGATCGCCTCGAACGTGGCGGCGCCTTCCGTGACCACCTTGCGCGCCACCTTGCGGCAAATCGAGTTGATCTCGCGCTCGAGGTTGCGGACGCCCGCTTCGCGCGTGTAGCGCTGGATGACGTTCTGGATCGCCTCGTCCGTAAAGGTGATGTTCTTCTCGGTGAGGCCGGTGCCTTCGACCGCCTTGCCGACCAGGAAGCGCTTGGCGATCTCGATCTTCTCCTGCTCGGTATAGCCGGCCAGCTGCAGCACTTCCATGCGGTCGCGCAGCGCCTGCGGAATGGTGTGCAGCACGTTGGCGGTGCAGATGAACATCACGTTCGACAGGTCGTACTCGACGTCGAGGTAATGGTCGAGGAAGGTGCCGTTCTGCTCGGGGTCGAGCACTTCGAGCAGCGCCGCCGACGGGTCGCCGCGGAAGTCCATCGACATCTTGTCTATTTCATCCAGCAGGAAGACCAGGTTGAGCGAGGTGGCCTTCTTCATCATCTGGATGATCTGGCCGGGGAACGCGCCGATGTAGGTGCGGCGATGGCCGCGGATTTCCGCCTCGTCGCGCACGCCGCCGAGCGACAGCCGCACGAACTTGCGGTTCATCGCGCGCGCGATCGACTTGGCGAGCGAGGTCTTGCCGACGCCCGGAGGCCCGACGAAGGTGAGGATGGTCGCCTTCGGCTTCTTGACGAGCGCCCGCACCGCGAGAAACTCGAGTATGCG
>JANOZI010000619.1:0-4004 GCA_031429375.1 Acidobacteriota bacterium
GTGCAATGGCAGAGCACGAATACGTTCGTCGCCGGAGTGGACGCCAGCGGAAGCGCGCGTGCGAACGCACTGGGCCAGACGACGATTGTCGCGGTGCTTTCGAATGGCATGGCGTGTGTTTCGTCAAGCACGTGCGCCACATTGACGGTGCTCGACACGCAGCCGCCCTACCTGGGTCTCTCGAACGACCAGACCCGGCAGGCGACAGGCGCCGCGGGCGCACTCGTGACATTCTTCGCCTCGGCGAACGACAACGTGGACGGGCAGCGGCCGGTGACATGCGCCCCGCCGTCCGGGTCGATGTTCGCGCTCGGCGCGACGACCGTGATCTGTTCGGCCTCCGACCTGAGCGGCAACACGGCGACGGGCAGTTTCGTGATCACAGTGGTGGACACCAACGCGCCATTCATGAGTACGCCGAGCGGCAACCAGATTCGCCAGGCGACCAGCCCCGCGGGAGCCTTGGTAACCTACACGGCGACCGCCAACGACAGCGTTGACGGCCCGCGGCCTGTGAGCTGCAATCCGCCGTCGGGATCGCCGTTCCCGTTCGGGCCGACACCCGTGACGTGTTCGGCATCCGACACGCGCGGCAATACGGCGACCCGCACCTTCTTTGTCATCGTGCAGGACACCATCGCGCCCTTCCTCAACGTGCCGTTCCAGCCGTTCAACCGGGACGCGACCAGCGCGGCCGGCGCCGTGGTGACCTTTGGCGGCGCGGTGTCGGCGTTCGACGGCGTTGACGGCGCCATTACACCGTCGTGCACACCGTCATCGGGTTCGACGTTCCGGATTGGATCGACGACCGTCACTTGCCAGGCGACGGATGCGCATGGCAACCAGAGTCCGGTGCGGGCCTTCACGGTGATCATCGAGGACCGGCCGGTGGTTTCGGCGCCGGCGGACATCGTCGCCGAAGCCACGAGCGCCGCGGGTGCAATGGTGCCGTTTGTGGCGACCGCATCGTCGTTCGCTGACGGCGCGCTGCCGGTGCGGTGCCTCATCATCACCGG
Source organism: Acidobacteriota bacterium (assembly GCA_031429375.1). GTDB lineage: Bacteria > Acidobacteriota > Vicinamibacteria > Vicinamibacterales > UBA2999 > 12-FULL-67-14b. Next base: position 1,017 of record JANOZI010000619.1, read on the forward strand.
CTTCGCTGGTGGCGAACCGCAGTTCGGCGCGCCGGTGGCGTCGGGCGCGGCCTTCCCGCTGGGCGCCACAACAGTCGGCTGCCTGGCGACGAGCTCGACGAACTCAACGGAGGGCGATCTGTTCACCATCACGGTAGTGGACACGACGGCTCCGGCGCTGGCCCTGCCGCCAGGAGTGATCACCAACGCGACGAGCGTTACTGGCGCCGTGGTGGCATTTGGCGCGTCGGCGATGGATCTCGTCGGCGGCGCCCGGCCGGTGGTCTGTTCGCCGGCAGCGGGGTCGGCGTTTGTTATCGGCGTCACCAGGGTGACCTGCACGTCGGCCGACGCGCTGGGCAACTCCGCGACCGGCGTCTTCACCGTGACGGTGCTCGGCGCCTCGCAGATCGTGTCTGGCATCAGCGCGGAGATCCTGGTCATCGACTTCCAGCAGAGCACCCAGGTCCTGCAGAACGTGGTCAAGAGCATCAACGCCGGGAACACCGGAGCCGCGTGTGGTCAGCTGGGCGCGTTCATCAGCCAGGTCCAAGCGGCGGCGGGCAAGAAGCTGACGCAGCTCGAGGCAGATGGACTGATCAAGATGGCCACCGACGCGAAGGCGGCGATCGGCTGTCCATAGGTCGGAAGCGTCGGCGGATCGTCGCAGCTGTGGTGATGTCACTCGGCTCGGAGTGCGACGACTGGGTCGACCAGCGTCGCACGGCGGGCGGGCCACCAGCACGAGAACGCCGCGACGACGAACAACAACAGCGGCACCGCGGCGAGGACCGTCCACGCACCGCGGCCGCCGCTGAACAAATGCAGTTGCACCATCGCCGCGATCACCCACGCCAGAATCAATCCAGTCGTGGTGACGACCAGCCCCTCCTTGACGATCTGCCGCACGACCCGGTCGCCCGTCGCCCCCATGGCGAGGCGGACGCCGATTTCGGTCGTGCGCTGTGAGACCGAGTAGCTGACCACGGCATAGATGCCGATTGCGACCAGTGCCAGGAGCAGCGGCGCGATCACGATGAACATCCGGGCCGGGATCTTCCTCAGGAACAGGTTGCGTTCGACATGCTCAGCCATGGTCCGGATGTTGTAGACCGGCAGCGCCGGATCGATTTCGCGGACGGCGCGTTGCACTTCCGACGCGAGCATCGTCTCGGCGCCCGGCCGCGCACGCAAGTGAATTTCTCCGAGCCATCGGGGCCGGTCGCGGTACGAGAGAAAGAATGCCGGAGTCGGTGGCTCGCCAAAGGCGTCGTAGGTGGAGTTCCTGACCACTCCGGCGATCGTGTAAGTTGCGTCGCCGTTGACGAGCCGCCGTCCGAGCGGATCCGACGGCGCGATGTAGCGCCGGACGAATTCCTCGTTCACGATCGCTTGTGGCGGCAGCGTGGTGTCGGCCATCTCGGCAAAATCGCCTCCGGCCACGATCGGGATCGCCATGGTCCTGAAGTAGCCGGGAGACACGATGTTGCTGAGCGCCTGTTCCTGCTGCGACGTCGTTTGCGCGCGTCCTTCGAGGGTGAAACCGCGGATCGGCAGTCCATGAATGTCCAGCGGCATCGCGTTCGCGAGCGCCACCGACTCGACCGCGGGCACGCGCTGGAGGCGATCGAGCAACTTGGTCGCAAACTGCCGCGGATACTCGTCGTTCGTGACCGTTCCACTCAGGTCGTAGGTCGCGAGCAGCAGCCCCTCGACGCGAAATCCGGGATCGGTCTCGCGGGTCTCGACGAAGCTTGCGAAGAAGAGCCCCGCCACCACCAGCACGAGCAGGGCGAGACCACACTGCAGCGCCATCAAACCGTCGCGGATGGCGCTGCGGCCGGCCGACCGCGCGCCGCTTCTCAGCGCCTGCTGCGGATCGACCCGTCCGAGTTGCAGCGCCGGCGCGGCGCCGAAGAGCAGGCCGCTGCCGATGCCGAGGACGACCGCGAAGGCGAGGCCGAGCGTATCGAGGCTGGTTTGAAAGCGAACCGGGAACGCGCCGTACGGCGGCATGGCGCGCAGCGCTTCCGTGCCCCACCAGGCGATCAGGATGCCGACCGCCGCGCCGAACAGGCCGAGCAATAAATTCTCCGCAAGGATCAGCGTCATGATCCTGGCCGGTCCGGCGCCGAGGGCCAGCCGCACGCCGATTTCGCGGGCCCGCACGCTGGCGCGGGCGAGCACCAGGTTGGCGGTATTGCCGCACACCGCGAGCAGCACCAGCAGCATCACCGCCTGAAGAATGCCGAGCGCGGTGATGAACATCATTTGCGGCCCGCGCGTCCACCGCCAGTACGGGATCAGCTCCCCGCTGATGCGGCCGTTGGTATCGGGGAACGCCGACGCCAGGCCGGCCATCGCCGTGGTGAATTCTGCCCTTGCGCCGGCCTCGGTGGCGTTGCCGCGCAGGCGTCCCATCGTCGAGTATCCACGCTGGCCGCGCGCCTCGAGCTCGGTCGATCCGGCAAACAGCGCCGGCGCCAGCGTGGCCGGAACCCAGAGGTCGAACTGCAGCGCGAGGATGGTGCCCTGGAACCCCTCCGGCGCCACACCGATGATCGTCAGCGGGCGATCGTTGACGCGGATGGTCCGGCCAACGGCGGAAGGGGAGCCGCCGAAATGGGTCTGCCAATAGTCGTGTGACAAGACCACCACCGGTTCCGCGCCGGGCCGCTCCACTTCGTCGGCCCGGATGAAGCGGCCGGCCGCCGGACGCAACCGCAGCGCCGCGAAGAAATTGCCGGACACCAGCTGCGCGTAGGTGCGCTCGGTGCGCCCGCCTTCGCCGACATTGAGCGGGGCCATCCGCGAGGCGACCAGCTGCTCGATCGACTGAAGCTGGGGTAAGAGGTCCCGATATTCAGCCCACGACATCCCCGGGTACGTGCCGGTATCGGCCTTGGGATCGACGTGATAAAAACTTCCGCTATCGTCGACGCCGGGAATGGGCTTCAGCACGATCGCCTGGATCCACGAGAACACCGCGGTGTTGACGCCGATGCCCAC
>JANOZI010000620.1:0-1675 GCA_031429375.1 Acidobacteriota bacterium
CGATCTGAAAGTCGTGCAGACGATGCCCGCGATCAAGGGCGCCACCGCCACCAACCAGACCAAGCCGGCGACGCTGGAAACCGGCGTCGTGATCCAGGTGCCGCCCTTCATCGGCGAAGGCGACGTGATTCGCATCAACACCGACACCGGGGAGTATCAGACTCGAGCCTGAGGACTTGGGCGCTCTCGCGCCCTCGTGGGAGTCGCTCGGTACGCTCGCTTCTGGGACTCGGCCCTTCGGGCCCTCGTGCGACTCGCTCCGCTCGTGGGAACGCTAGTCTTACTGAGTTATGACGCGGCTCTTATTCGCCGCCTGGGGTCCACTGACCTCACGAGGCTCGCGGCTGATTCGCGAAACTGAGTTTCCGCGTTACGATCGGTACTAGCTTGGACGACTATTACGCGTTGCTCGGTATTGAGTGCGGGGCCAATAGCACCGCTCTGCGTCGAGCTTGGCGCCGTCTCGCGGTGCGATGGCACCCCGATCGCGCCGGCCATGCCGCCACCGCAACATTCCAGAAAATCCAGGCGGCGTATGCCGTGTTGTCCGATCCCGGCCGGCGCGCCGCGTACGATCGAGCGCGCTCCGGCGCGCGGCCCATCTCCGCCGTACGTCGTGCGCCAAGCGTGATGCTGCGGCGGCTGAGTGGCCACTTGAAAGCGCTGCTGGCCAGCGGCTTCGCCCGGCACGCCGCGGACGATGTGATCGAGCTGTTGCTGAATGCTCAGGAGGCTTCAGAAGGGGGCATGATCACGATCGCGATGCGCGTGGCGATTCATTGCCCGGCGTGCGCCGGCGACCCGTCGCAACCGTGCGCGACGTGCGGATCGAAACGCACCGTCGACGACCTGTTCAGCGCGTGGCTCGCCGTCCCGCCAGGAATCAGTGACGGCGCGGTCCTGAACCCCTCCGCGCTGCTGCCAGGCATGCTCCGGCCGGTATCATTTCGAATACGGCTTCCGGGTCCGATATGACGCTACTGAGAAGTGATGACCATTCGCCCTGAGCGACCTGAAGACGCCTCCCGGATTCGAGAGGTCCACCAACGCGCATTCGGCCAGCCGGCGGAAGCTGAGCTCGTGGAAAAACTCCGAGCGAGCGGTTGTGAATCGCTGTCATTGGTGGCCGACGATGACACGGTGGTGGGACATATTCTCTTCACCCCGTTGGTCGTCGAGGGCCCGGAACGACGCGTTGTAGGGATGGGCCTCGCGCCGATGGCGGTGCTCCCCGATCGGCAGCGGCAGGGCATCGGCTCGCAACTGGTCACGCTGGGCCTGGAGGTTCTTCGCGCCCGCGGCTGCCCGTTCGTGGTCGTCGTCGGGCATCCCGAGTACTACCCGCGCTTCGGCTTCGAGCCCGCGTCGAAGCACGGCCTCGCGAGCCAATGGGAGGGCATGCCCGATGCAGCTTTCATGGTCCTGGTCCTCGACGTCGGCGCCATGGCGGGAGCAACCGGCGTGGCACGATACCGGGAGGAATTCAACGAGTCTGCGTAGCCCCCACGAGGGGCGTGCTTGTCCGCCGAAGCGCGACAGCGCGAAGGCGGAAGCCCTGAGTCCCAGGAGCGAGCGCCCTTCGACCCGCATCCGATGGCGAGGCCACCGGATGCCCGCTCAGGACAGGAGAGCGAGCGACTCCGACGAGCGCCGTAAGCCGCGAGTCCGTATAATC
>JANOZI010000621.1:0-11396 GCA_031429375.1 Acidobacteriota bacterium
CGCCGGCCTTCGGTGTTTTCTGGCCGAAGGCCGGCTCAGCTCAGATGAAGCGGCCGGACAAAATGAGTTCCGCTCGTTTGTTGGGAACTCATTTTTCCGGCCGCTTCATCTGAGCCGCGTCGCTATGCGACGCCAGCGAACTTGCGGTCTTCTCTGTGACTCTGTGACTCTGTGGCCCGGGGATGCCACCGAGAATCATCCACAGCTCTCGGGCGTGATCAACCACATACGGAGTGAGGGGCGGCTGATCACCGAATTTGGCGGCACCGAAACCGTACCGGGCGAGCACGAACGGGCAGCCGGCAGCCTCGGCCGTCCTGGCATCGATCGGCGAATCACCCACCATCACCAGCGGCTCGCCGGGCGCGAGCGCCCGCAGCGCGCGCAGGCCGGCGGGATCAGGCTTGCGGCCATGCTCGCTGTCGCCGCCGATGATGCGCGAGAAGAACCCGCGCAGGCCGAGCGCCTCGAGCAGCCCGATCGACGGGCCGAGCGGCTTGTTGGTCAGGACCGCGAGCGGACCACGACGCACGCAGAGCGCCAGGCTCTCTCGCACACCCGGATACGGCGCCGTGTGATCGAGCAATCGGCGGCCGTAGATCTGCATGAATCGATCGAGCGCACCGGCCGTGGCCGGGGCGAGCCCTGCGCGCTCGAGCGCGCGCTGCACCAGCACCGGCGCGCCGTCGCCGATCATGGCGACCGCGTCAGGCAGCGGCAGCGGAGCCGCGCCGTACGACTGCACCATCTCGCTCACGGCATCGCCCAGGTCGCGCGCGGAGTCAATCAGCGTCCCGTCCAAATCAAAGGCTATGATCACGCGTGACGATCTTAGTGCAGTGAGTCATACCGCATGAGCACGCTTGTCCTGCTATCCGGCGGCCTCGACAGCGCGGTGCTCGCCGCCCACGCGGCGCAGCACGATCGCGTGCGGCCCGTTTACGTGAGTGTCGGCCTGGCCTGGGAAGCGGCGGAACTGGCGATGATTGAGCGCCTGCTCGCTGCGCCGGTGTTTGACAGCGTCGATCCGCTCGCGCGCGTCGAGTTCACGATGCGCGACGTCTACCCGCCGTCGCATTGGGCGATTCGCGGCGTGCCGCCTGCGTACGACACGCCGGATGAAGACGTCTACCTGACCGGACGCAACCTGGTGTTGCTGGCCAAAGCCGGCGTCGTCGCCGCCACGACCGGTGCCACCCGCATCGTGCTCGGCCCACTGGCCGGCAACCCCTTTCCGGACGCGCGGCCTGAATTCTTTACGGCCATGTCGCGCGCGCTCTCGCTCGGGCTCGATCATCCGATCGAAATCGCCACGCCGTTTCTCGAGTGGCAAAAGGACGATGTGATTCGCCGCGGCGTCGAGCTCGAGGTGCCGCTGGAACTCACACTCTCGTGCATGAATCCCGTTACAGGTTCGGCAGGTTCGGCAGGTTCGACGGGTTCGACGGGTTCGACGGGTTCGACAGGTTTACCGGTTCACTGCGGTTTGTGCAGCAAGTGCCGCGAGCGGCGCGATGCGTTTGCAGCGGCGGGCCTGCCCGACCCGACGATCTACGCCAACGCCTCCCCTCGGACTTAGAGAGAGACAGTTAACAGTTTCCAGTTAACAGTTTCCAGTTCTATGAAAAAAGGCCATCCAGCATTGCTGGCCCGCTTTTCTTGTTAACTGGCAACCGGCAACGGTTAACTGTCACAGGCTGCGTTTTTCAGCAGCCTGCCTAGAGCCTGAACCCTCTCGACCGTTCAAGGACGATGCCGATCTCTCTGAAGTGAAGGCTGGTCAGCAGCTGCGGATTGCGGACGATCGCGGCACCCACGAGACAGATCGCCGCACCGACCAACGACAACGCCGTCACGCGCTCGTGACGGATCAGGACGCCGAGAATCAGCGCAACCACCGGAATGAAGAACGCCGCAATCGACGCCTTGGTCGCGCCCATGCGGCCCGCGGCGGTGGCCGTCAGCACTTGCGCGATCGCGGTGCCGCCCGCGCCAAGCAGCAGCATGGCGATCGCCGGACGCAGCGTCCAGTGCCCGTTCAACACGGCGGGCAATCCAAGCGGCGCGGTGAGGATCGTGGCCACACCCAGCGCGCGCCACAGCACCGGCACCGCGCCGTGCCGCTGCTGCAGCGGCCGCGCGATGTTCAGGGCGATGCCGTACGAAACGAGCGCAAGCACGATCAGCATGATCCCAAACGCGCTGCTCGACCCCCTCAGGCCGGGCAGGGCCATCACCACCGCACCGCCAAAGCCCACCGCCAGGCCCGCTATGATGCCGCCCGCCGGAAGGCGCCGCGCGAGCAGCGCGGCGATGGCCGCGACAAACAGCGGCGTGGCGCCGTTGAGCATGCCGGTCAGCGCCGACGAGACGTGTTGCTCGGCAAACGGAAACATGCTCAACGGAAACGCCAGCCACAGCACGCCGACCCCCGCGATGCCTGCCCAATCAGCCCGGGCCACCGGCTTGCGGGCTGAGGGGAACAGCGAGAGAGTGAGGAACCCGACCACGATGCGTGCGAACGTCACGCCGTTGGGCGCGACGGCGTTCAGGCCTTCGGCGATGAACAGGAACGATGCGCCCCAGATCAGCCCCGGCACCACCAGCAACGCCCAGTCGACGGCCTGCGCTCCGACTTGTCCGCCGGAGCCGGGGCGAAGCTGGAAGCGTTGGCGAAGGAGGGCCGCGCTGTTCATGCCCACCACGATGCGCCCGGACGTCTGTTTAGAACAAGTGATTAATTCTGTAGTAATAGGTTTAGAATAATTCACATGTTGAACCTCGATCGCCTCCGCGCCCTTCACGCCGTTTCGGTACAGGGATCGATCAACGCCGCGGCGGAAACCCTCAACGTCACGACCTCGGCAGTGTCGCAGCAGCTGGCCAAACTGGAGCTCGAAACCGGCCAACAGCTGCTGGAACGCCACGGCCGCGGCGTGCGGCTGACCGATGCGGCGACGCAGCTCGTCGCGCGCACGCAGCGCGTGCTGTCGCTGCTCGAAGAGGCGGAAGCCGAGCTCGAAGCGAGCGACGATGCGGTGGCGGGGAAGGTCACGATCGCCGCGTTTGCGACGGCAGCGCGAGGGCTGGCGCCGCAGGCGCTGCTTGACCTGCGCACCCGCCACCCGCAGCTGGCGATCACCTTCCACGAGCAGGAACCCCACGAATCCATTCCGCGCCTGGTCCGCCGCGACGTTGACCTGATCATCGTCAACGACTGGCACAACGCGCCGCTGGCGCTGCCCGACGGCCTTACCAAGGCCCCGCTCTTCGATGATGTCGCCGATATCGCGCTGCCGCCCGGTCACCGCCTGTCAAAGGCGAAGAGCGTCACGCTGCGCGAGCTGGCGGGCGAGCCGTGGATCACCTGGCAGCCCGGCTCGATCTGTCACGACTGGCTGCTGCATACGCTGCGCAAGGAGGGACACGAGCCCAAGATCGCGCACACCGCGGCGGAATACGCCACGCAGCTGGCGCTCGTCGCGGCGGGGCTTGGCGCCGCGGTGCTGCCGCGGCTGGGCCGCGACCCGCTGCCAAAAGGCGTCACGGTGGTGCCTGCGGAACCGTCGCTGCGCCGGCACGTCTACGCCGCGTGGCGCACCCACGCGACGCGCCGCAATGTCATTCGGGCGGCCGTCGAAGCGTTTCAGCTGGCGGCGTCGAAGCTCAACACGACGCCTACGTCGCGCACTCGCCCTCGGTCGTCTCAGGCCGGAAGGCCGTAGTCTCCGCGAGGTCGATGTAATCGGTCGGGCTCGCGGTCGCGCTCGTCAAGCTCTCGAGATCGCTCAGGAGCGCCTTGACCTTCGGCACTTCGAGCCGCCGGAAAAACGCGACCGGCGTCTCGCCATCCTGCTTCTCGGCCGCGTACAGCCGCACCAGCCGCTCGAGCGCCGCCGCGGCGCGGCGCGCGGGCACCTTCGCCGCAAGACGGCCGAACGTGGTGCGCTCCGCGTCGATGCCGCCGCCAACCTGGATGAAGTACTGCGGCACGGCCTTGCCATCGATCTTGCGCAGGCTGCCCTGGAAGCCGATGGTGGCGACGTGATGCTGGCCGCAGCCGTTGGGGCAGCCGCTGATCTTGATGTCGAGCTCACGCGCCATCTCGATCAGCTCCGGCGTGGCCCGCAGATGCTGCTCGAGCGCCTGGCCGAGCCCGCGTGACTGCGTCACCGCGAGCTTGCACGACTCGGCACCCGGGCAACTGGTGACGTCGGCGATCGAGTCCGCGTCGGGCAGGCCCAGCCCCGCCGCTTCGAGACGGCCGTGCAGCGCCGGCAAATCGCGGTGGCGGACCCATCGGATGACGAGGTCCTGCACCGCGGTCACGCGCACCGTCCCGTCGCCGTAGGCACTCGCGAGCTCGCCGAGAATGCGAAACTGCGCCCCGCTCAGGTCGCCAAGCGGCACCGTGACGACCGCCGCGGCAAAGTCATTCTGCTTCTGGGGCCGCACGTTCGTGCGCGCCCACGTCTCGAATGCGCCACCCGTGAGCGGCGCGGTTCGCCGCACGGGCATGATGCCGGGGCCTCGCAAGGCCGCCGCGTCCACGCGGCGCACGATGTCGTCAACCTCCGGCGGCATGGCACGCGGCCCGGAAGGAGCAGGCTCGATGGCGGCAGGCTCTGCGTCGAACACCAGCGCGCGCCCGCCCTCGGCGCGGACGTGCGCCAGCGCCGCGTCGAATGCGGCGCGGAAGGTGTCCCACCCGATCGCCTTGATCAGGAACTTCATGCGGTTGCGCTGCTTGTGCTGGTAATCGCCGCGCTCGTGGAAGACGCGTATCACCGCTTCCGCCACGTTCAGCATCTCTTCGACGGGCAGAAACTCGAATAGCACGGCCGCTGCCGTGGTCATCGTCGAGGTGCCGCCGCCGATGTACACACGGAAGCCGCGCCGGCCGTCCTGGACGCGGGCCAGCCAGCCGATGTCGTTGATGGTGAGCTTGATGTGATCGCGCGTGCACCCTTCAAACGCGATCTTGAACTTCCGCGGCAGCGACGAGCTCAGCGGATGCCGCAGCAGGAATCGCGTCAGCGCCTCGGCGTACGGCGTCACGTCAAACGGCTCGTCGGCGGCGACGCCGGCGTACTGGCAGGCGGTGATATTGCGCACTGAATTGCCGCAGGCTTCCCGCGTGGTCAGGCCAGCGGCGGCGAGCTGTCGCATCGCCGGTTCGACGTCGTTCAGCTTGACGAAATGCAGCTGGATGTTCTGCCGTGTGGTGATATGGCCGAAGCCGCGCGAGTACTGCTCGGCGACGTCCGCCAGCACGGTGAGCTGGGTTGCGCTGAGCAGACCTTGCGGGATCTTCACGCGAATCATCTGCGCATCGTCGGCCTGGCGCTGTCCGTAAGTGCCGCGCACGAGGCGGAAGACGCGCCATTGCTCCGGCGTGATCTCGCCACGCTCGAAACGGCCGAGCACCTCGGCAAACTCGTCGATGTCGGCGTCGCTCGCAAACGACAACCGCGCACGGCCAAAAGATTCAGATGTCGGCATATCTAAGACGCCTCGCTGCGTCGACGGCAAAGTAAGTGATGATCGCGGTTGCGCCCGCGCGCTTGATCGCGGTGAGTGTTTCGTCGACCGCGGCGGCTTCGTCGATCCAGCCGTTGGCGGCAGCGGCCTTGAGCATGCTGTACTCGCCGCTGACCTGGTACGCCACCAGTGGCAGGCCGGGCTCGGCCGCGCTGACGCGGGCAATCACATCGAGATACGGCAAGGCGGGTTTGACCATCAGCATGTCTGCGCCTTCGTCCGCGTCGCACCGCGCTTCTTCCACAGCCTGCCGCGCGTTGGCCGGGTCGAGCTGGTAGCCGCGGCGGTTGCCGAACTGAGGCGCGCTGCCGGCCGCTTCGCGAAAAGGGCCGTAGAACGCCGACGCGAACTTCGAGGAGTACGACAGGATCGCGGTGTCTGAGAGGAACGACGCATCAAGATCGGCGCGGATCCGCGCGACCATTCCATCCATCATCGCGCTGGGGGCCACAATGTCGGCTCCGGCCTGCGCATGGACCACGGCGGCGGCGGCCAGCTGGGTCAACGTGGCATCGTTGTCGATGCCCCCGTTGCTGAACACACCGCAGTGGCCGTGATCCGTGAAGCTGCACAGGCACACGTCGGTGATCACCAGCAGGCCGGGATGCTGACTCCTGATCCGCCGCACGGCCGCGGGGACGATGCCATCAGGCTTCGTGGCCGGCGTTCCGGTGCGGTCTTTGTCGGCCGGAACTCCGAACACCAGTACCGCCCGGATGCCGACCGATGCGATGCGATCGATCTCACCGTCCAGCGAAGCCAGCGAATGGCGTTCGACTCCGGGCAGCGCCTGGATTGCGCCGGCCGCCGTTGGATCTTCAACCACGAAGATCGGCTGCACGAGATCGTCGACCGACACGCGGGTCTCGCGCACCAGGGCGCGTACCGCCTCTGAATCGCGCAGCCTGCGGAGCCGCCGCGCCGGAAAACCGCTCACGGCGCGCTGTCCTCGAAGTCCGCGAATGCCACCGCGGCAGCTGCGCCGGGGTGAAAGTGGTCAATCACGGCATCCGCCAGGGCAGCGGCGGTGGCCCTCGGCGGAATGATCTCGGCGCGCAGGCCCGCCGCGCTGACCGCGTCCGCCGTCGTCGGCCCGATGCACGCAATCGCCGACCGCGCGATCAACGCGTGATGCGGGAGCACGGCACGCACCGCCGACGCACTGCAAAACACCACGCAGTCAACACCGGCTTCGAGGATGGCCGGCAGTGTGGCCAGCGTAGCGGCCGGCCTCGTTTCGTAGGCCACCGCCTCGGTGATCCGGGCGCCGAGCCTGCGAAGGCCGTCGACGAGTATGGGCCGCGCCCCGGAAGCGCGCGGATACAACACGGTCGATCCCTCTTCCAACCTGGATGCCAGCTGAACGATCAGGCCTTCGGCGGAATGCGGATCGGCCGTGACCTCAACCCGCGCGCCACCGCGCACGATGGCACTCGCCGTCGCCGGTCCCACCGCTGCAAATCTGGCAGCGCGAAGCGTCTCGCGATCGATCTGCAGCGCCCGGGCCCGGCGCCAGAACGCCGACACACCGTGAGCGGACGTAAAGACGATCCACTCGAAGCCAGTGACCCGGCGCAGTGCCGCGTCCAGTTCGGGCGTCGGGATGTCCGGCTCGATGCGAATCGCCGGCTGCCAGCTGACGCGCGCGCCGGCGCGGCGAAGGGCCCGAGACAGCGCGGACTCTCGCGGACGCGTGACGAGTACGGTGATGCCTGAGAGCGGCGACGCCGTCGCCGCCGCCGTCATCGCGCCACCATCCACCGATCGAGCGCGCGCTCTGCCGCGTCGAGTGCCACGCGATCGGGATCGGTGCCCGATGCCATCACGTCCACGGCAGCGGATCCGTCGCGCGGAAGGACGCGGACATGCAGCGTGATAAATGCGTGCTGCGCGACCGCAGATGCCGCCGCAAGCTGCGCGGCGGAGGCGAGATGCCGCTCGGCGGCAAGCTCCGCAGTCGTGGCCAGGCGGGTCGCGAAATGATCGAGGCTCGCCGTCTGGGCGCGCGCGGAGGCGTCGGATTCGCGCACTTGCAGCGCCAGCGCGCCCTGCCCTGCCGCCGGTACGAAGTCGCTCGCCGCAAATGTCTCGGTGATCGCGCCAGCGAGTCCCAGGCGCTCGAGTCCGGCCGTCGCGAGTATCGCGGCGTCAAATCGTCCGGACCGCACTTGCTCGACGCGGTCGTCAACGGGCCCGCGGATCGATCGGCACACCAGATCCGGCCGCCGCAAGCGAACCTGCGCTTGCCGTCTCGACGAACACGTGCCGATCACCGAGCCCGGCGGCAGGTCGGCGAACCGGACGTGGTTCCGCGACACCAGGGATTCGGTGACCGCGCCGCGCGGCAACAGCGCGCTCACCACGAGGCCGGCGCGGGGAACTCGCGCGAGGTCCTTCAGGCTGTGAACCGCAACGTCGATGGCACCGGTCTCGAGCGCGTCTTCGAGATCGTCGGCAAAGGGCGCGGCGGAAGGCAGGTCCTCGATGGCCACGTCGCGATCGCGATCGCCGGATGACGACAGCACCACGAGATCGACCGGCACGCCGCGGCGTTGCAGCTGCTCGATCGCATGATGCGCCTGCCACAGCGAAAGGCGGCTGCCGCGGGCGCCGGCGCGGAGCGTGCGAATCACGCGAACGCCTCCTGCCGCAACGGTGCGCTCGCGCCGGGCGCAATCGGCAGCGCCGCCACCGCTCCAATCACCATCGTGCCCGGCGCGGTGGCGCTGCCGGTGGGCAGCGTGACGTCGGCAAGGGCCTCGAGGCTCCCCTTCCACACCCACATTTGCGGCGTCGCGGCGCCCAGCACGAGGGCGGATGCCGTGTCGCGCGGCCAGCCTCTCGCGATCAGGCGATCCGCCAGCGCCGCCCTGTGTTGCACCGACATCATGACGACCAGCGTGAGCAGGCCCGGGGGCAGCGCCTCGATCGTGGCGTCGCACGTACCCTCATCGGACGCGGTGATCACGACAAAACCAGACGACGTGCCGCGATGCGTCAGCGGGATGCCGGCAAGCCCGGGCGCGGCGATCGCGGTGGTGAGGCCCGGCACGATTTCGTATGGGATGCCCGCCGCCGACAGCGCCAGCGCCTCTTCACCGCCGCGGCCGAACACAAACGGATCGCCACCCTTGAGGCGCACCACGCGGCGGCCTTTCAGCCCGGCGCTCACAATCAGTTGTTCGATCGCCGCTTGCGGGGTCTGCGGCGCGCCGCAGCGCTTGCCGACACATACGACCTCGGCATGGCGCGCAAGCGCCAGCACCTCCCTTGACACCAGCGCGTCGTGCACGACCAGGTCGGCCTCGCGAAGACGCGCGGCCGCTTTCTGCGTCAAGTGATCCGGGTGGCCGGGGCCGGCGCCCACGAGCGACACAAAGCCAGGTGATCGGCTCATGGCCGTTCCGCGCCGGTGCGCGCCTCGTATAACCGATTCAGCGCATCGAGCAGCTGGGGCCGCCGTGCGGCCATCGGCACACCCGCCGCGCGCTGGTCCCGGCTCAAGTCGTGCGCGCGTTCGGCCCAGGTCGCAATATCGGCAGGCACGAGCTCGTCAAACGCTTCGCGCAACAGCCCGGCCAGCGCCGGCGCCTGGCCCGCGGTCGAGAACGCGACGGTCACGCCGCCGCGCGCGATGGTGCCGCCAAGGTAAGCGGTCGCGTTCGCCGGATCGTCAACCGCATTCACGAACACACCGCGCGTTTCCGCCGCTTCGCGTACGGCCCGGTTCACCGCGGACGTGGCCGCCGCGGTCACGAACCAGGCGCCGTCGAGGTCAGCGGCCTGGAAGGCCCGCTCCACAACGTGGACCCGGGATCGATCGATGGCGCTCGACACCTCAGGGGCGATGACGGTCACCTCGGCGCCGGCCGCGAGCAGCGCCGGTATCTTCGATGCCGCCACGGCGCCGGCACCGACAACCACGACGCGGCGGCCATCGAAGCGGAGAAAGACCGGCAGCCTCGGCAGGCTCTGATCCTCGAGTTGCGACGGCGCGTTCGCGCGCTTCCGCCCAAGGGCGACCCCCGCGGCCAGCGCGATCGACAAGCCGGCGAGCAACCAGGCCGCGCTCAGCGACAGCGGCAGCCGGCTGAGATCGAGCGGGCCGGGCAGCCCCGGCCACGGCCCCTTGCGAGAAACGTCTTCCCACAGCAGCAGGCCCAGCGCGATAACGGTCGCGGCCGAAGCCAGCGGCGCGCGCGTGAGCCGATCGAGCCACCACGGCGCATCCTGGCGCAAGGCCTCGGGTTCGACGAACGGTTCAACGAGTAGCGGTATGGCCATTGCAATTCCCCAAAAACGAACCAAAAACAACAACGCCCGGAAAGCTGAAAAGCCTTCCGGGCGTGGTCTGAAACTTGTTTGGTGTGCCGGGTGTGGGAGCTAAGCTGGCACGATCAACATGTACAGAGCGCGGCGCTCGGAGGCTGGGCCCCGAGGCAACAACATGCGCAGATACACATCACTGACATTTAGAAGAGCTTTATCCCACGCGCTGGCGACAACTGTCAAGGCCCGCCTTCGCGGCCATGTGCCGCTTCGGCGAGGCAGGCTTTGTGGTCATGAGATCAATGCTCGATCCGGATGGTTCCGTCGCCGGTGCGAACCTTCAGGATCTTGCCGCCCTCGCCCATCCTGGTCCGGAGGCTGCGCCGGCGCTCGCGTCGCTCGTCGCCATCCTCGCCCTCGCGCCGTTCGGCGGTCAGTTCCTTGAGCAGGGGATGGTCGCTTCTCACAACGCCGTCACTGGTTTCGGCGTCGAGCTCGGCGTTGAACCCCGATGGCAGAGTCAGTATCACGCTGCCGTCGCCGGTGGAGAGGTCCCAGTCTGCGGCCATCGCGGAATCCGGATCGATGGTCACGCGAATCGTGCCGTCGCCGGTCTTGGCATGCAGCGCGGCTGGTTTGGCGTCGATGCCGATGCTGCCG
The DNA here is from genome assembly GCA_031429375.1 of Acidobacteriota bacterium. Classification (GTDB taxonomy): domain Bacteria; phylum Acidobacteriota; class Vicinamibacteria; order Vicinamibacterales; family UBA2999; genus 12-FULL-67-14b. The sequence goes on from JANOZI010000621.1 coordinate 10,471, forward strand.
TCTTCGGTTTCGAGATCGAGGTTGCCGGCAACGTCGTCCAGTTTGATCGAACCGTCACCGGTGCGGATGCGGATGTCGCCCGATACGCGCACGCCGGTCACGCTGCCGTCGACGGTATTCAGCACGAGTTTGCCGTCGAGCGCCTCGACCCGTATCGAACCATCGCCGCTCCTGGCCTCGAGGTTGGTGGCGCGCGGCACGGCGACACGCAAGCGCGCGGTCGGGGAGATGTGCATGCCGACCGTGATGCCCCGGAAATCGGCCCGGGCCGGTCCGGTGACACGCACGACGATGCGGTCGCCCTGCTGCTCGACGTCCACTTTCATTTGATCGATCAGCGGCTGCTCCATCGCGCGCTTTTCGACTTCGACTTCCACCTCGCTGCGGTCCCACGAGTGGACCTCGATGGCGCCGTCGAAGGTCTCGAGCACCACGTCGGGCGCGCCGGTGACCTTGAAGGTGCGGACGTCGCGCGATGACAGGCCCTCGGTATGGAGGTTGACTTCGCAGGCGCCGAGCGCCGTCGATGCAAACAGTGCGACGGCTGCGAACGCGGGTCGGCGGATCTGGAGCGTCATGAGTACCTCACGGGACAGTAGACGGCCCCTTGGGGCTTAGTGTTCCAGAGCGGCCACGCCGCCGATGTAGGTTTGGCGGACGTCGAGGTCGGGTCCCAGAACCACCAGGTCGGCGGCCAGTCCCAGCGCGATTGACCCTCGATCGACCAACCCCAGCTCGGCCGCAGGGGTTGTCGCGCACATTCTCGCCGCCTCGAACACCGGCAGGCCGAGGCGGTTGACCAAGGTGCGGAATGCGCTATCCATGGTCAAGACGCTGCCGGCGACCGTACCGTCTTCGAGCTCGGCGGTTCGCGCGGTCACGATGATCGTCTGATCGCCCAGACGTGTGCGGGTCCCCACCGGAAG
>JANOZI010000622.1:0-3606 GCA_031429375.1 Acidobacteriota bacterium
TTCGGCCCCCGCACGTTCTTCGGTCGTGAGGCTCAGGAAGATCTCTTCGAGGCTGACGCGCACGGGGCGCAGCTCGAGCAGGCCCCATCCGCCCCGCACGACCGCGGTCGAAAGGTCGCGCCGAACGTCGGCGCCCTTTTCGCTGTCGATCTCGAACACGCCGATGTCGTCCTTCTTGTCGGCGAGATGCACCCGGACCACGCCGCGGATGTCCTGCAGCGCGCGCTGGATGTCCTCGACCGGGCCCTGTGCCTGCAGATACACGGTGATGGCGCCGCGCAGCCGCTCGGTGAGCGCGTCGGGCGTATCGATCGCCACGATCTTGCCCTTGTTGATGATCACGACCTTCTGGCAGGTCTGCGCGACCTCCGGCAGGATGTGCGTGCTCAGCACGATGGTGTGATTGCCGGCGAGCGCGCGAATCAGCTGGCGGGTTTCGATGATCTGCTTGGGGTCGAGGCCGGCGGTGGGCTCGTCGAGCACCAGCACGTCGGGATTGTGGATCAGCGCCTGGGCCAGGCCGACGCGCTGCTTATAGCCCTTCGAGAGCTTCGAGCAGTGCCGGTCCGCCATGTCGGACACCCAGGTCCGCTTCATCACATCGTCGACGCGGCCTCTGATGTCCTTGCGCACGCCCTTGATCCTGGCGACGAAGGTCAGGTACTCGCGGACGGTCATGTCGGGATAGAGCGGCGGGGTTTCGGGCAAATAGCCGGTGCGGCGCTTGGCTTCGAGCGGTTGCTCGAACACGTCGAAACCGGCGACGGTGGCCGTGCCCTCGGTGGCAGGCATGTAGCCGGTAATTATGCGCATTGTTGTGGTTTTTCCGGCACCGTTGGGACCGAGAAATCCGAGGATCTCGCCCGACTCTGCACGAAAACTCACATCGTCTACGGCGGTCACAGGGCCGTAGCGTTTCGAAAGGTGCTGCACCTCGATCACGGGAGGTCTCCGATAAATGAAATCAGTGTAAGCTCTAGGCCGAGCGCGATGAAGGCGCGCCAGCCCCCCATCCTAATCGAACCGCTCGAGCGCGGCAAGATACTCATATCGTGAAGCGACTACTGATCGCCACAGTCGTCCTGTTGTTGCTGGCCTCTGCCACCGGGTGGATATGGGCCGCCGGCTCGATGCCCCTATTAGACGGCCAGCTGGCCCTGCCTGGCCTTAAGGTGCCGGTCGAAGTTCTGGTGGATGCGCACGGCGTCCCGACCGCGTACGCCGTGGATGCCGACGATGCGTGGTTCGCGGCGGGGGTGTTCCACGCGCGCGATCGGTTGTGGCAGATGGAGTTGTATCGCCGGGTCACGCGCGGCCGCTTGTCGGAGGTGATGGGCGAGCGGACGATCCCGATCGATCAGCGATTCCTGACGCTGGGCCTGCGCGATGCGGCGGAGGCGGAATGGCAGCGCGCGAGCCCGGCCGTCAAGCTGGCGCTTGAACGCTACGCCGCCGGCGTAAACGCGGTGCAGATGCCGTTGTCGGGCCGCAAACGCCCGCTCGAGTTCCAGTTTCTGGGCATCAAGCCGAGCGAGTGGACGCCGGTTGACTCGCTCGCCGTCGGGCGGCTGCTCGCCTGGCGCCTGGCTGAGAATCACCAGGCCGAGCTCGTGCGGGGGGCTCTCGCGGCCAAGCTCGGGGAGGACTCGGCGCGACAGCTGACGGGCCGCTACCCAGCAGACGGCCCAACCATTCTGGCCGAGTCGAGAGGCCTCGCCGGCGCTGCCGGCTCTTCCCAGGAGGCGGCGAAGCCGCCGACTCCCACGAGGCCCGAAGGGCCAAGTCTCACGAGCCGCGAAGCGGCGAGTCTTACCGAGGCCCGAAGGGCCGAGGCCTTCCCGTGGCCGAGTGGACTGGAGTGGCTGCAACCGGGAGCGAAGCGCGGCGGCAGCAATAGTTGGGTGGTTGCCGGCAGGAAGACCAAAAGCGGCAGCCCGATCCTGGCCAACGATCCCCATCTGCAGATCGAGTTCCCGTCGGTCTGGTACGAGATGCACCTCGTCGCCAGGGGCCTTGATGTGACCGGCGTCACCATTCCCGGCGTGCCCTTTATCGTGCTGGGCCACAACGCGCGCATTGCATGGGGCATCACCAATACCAACGCCGACGTGCAGGATCTCTTTCTCGAGCGCGTCGATCTGGCGCGCAAGCGTTCGTTCTGGCGCGGTGAATGGGTGCCGGTGGAAGTGAAGCAGGCGGACATTCCCGTGCGAGGGCAAGCCACGCGCCGGTTCGAGGTCTGGAAAACGCGGCACGGACCGATCTTCGCGGATGCCGGCCTGGATTGGACGGCACCGCCTGGCTGGCTCTCCCCGGACGGCCGGCCCTCCGACGAGCAGCGAGCCTATTCGCTGCGATGGGATGCCGGCGGCGACATCGCGGGAGCGTTCGAAGCGATCGATCGCGCTGCCGACTGGACGTCGTTCGTTGCGGCGGTCGAATCGTTCGCCGTGCCGTCGAGCAACATGGTGTACGCCGATGTCGACGGCAACATCGGCTACGCGATGGCGGGCCGCGTGCCGGTGCGATCGGGCGGCGACGGCTCGATGCCGATCGACGGCGGCAGCGGCGCCGGCGACTGGACCGGCACCATCGACGCCGGCTCGCTGCCACGCGTGCTGAACCCGGCTTCGGGGTTCATCGTGTCGGCGAATAACGAGATCGATCGCGGCTTCGGCGGGTTGATCACCCGCGATTGGGCCGCGCCGTTCCGCGCCGCGCGGCTAACCGATCGTCTTACGGGCGCCGAAGGCGTTGACCTCGAGGCGACCGAAGAATTGCAAAACGATCGCCGCAGCCTGGCCGCCGATCAGATTCTGGGCGGTCTCGAGCCGGCAATTGCCAAGGCGAAGGGCAACGAGTCCGAAGCCGTCGCGCGCCTCGTACTCGAAAAGCTCGCCAACTGGGATCGCACCGTGGACGCCCGTCCCGTTGTCGCCCTCTACCAGGCGTTCGAGGATGCGATGTGGCGCCGCACCTTTCTCGATGAGCTCGGCGAGCCGCTGTTTCTCAACTTTTACGAGTGGGCGGGCGCCGAGCGGCACGCCGGGCTCTACGCCGTGATTGGCGACCGTCAATCGCGGTGGTTCGATGACCTGGCAACGGTCGACAAGCACGAGACGCTCGAGGACATCTACCTGCTGGCCGCGCGCGATGCCGACGAAGTGCTGGAAGAGCGGTGGGGCGGCGAGTCGCGCCGCGCGTGGGACAAGATCCACGCGGCCCGATTCGAGCACGCGCTCGGCGGCGTGGCATTTCCATTCGCGTGGCTGTTCAACCGCGGACCGGTGCCAATCACCGGCGACGGCACCACGGTGATGCGCGTCAGCTGGAATCGGCTGCGTCCGTTCCAGGCGTGGGAATATCCATCGTGGCGGCAGATTGCCGACCCCGGCAACTGGGACCAGTCGCGCGTGGCGCACCCGTCCGGGCAGTCGGGCCACCCGCTGAGCAGGAACTACTTCGATCGGAACGACGGATGGCGCCAGGGCCAGTACCGCCGGCAAGCCTTCAGCAGAACTGCTGTTTCAGCCGCCGCCACACACAGACTGCTGCTTGTCCCATAGGCGGGTGCAGATTGTGTCGGGATAGTAACTATTGACGGGC
>JANOZI010000623.1:0-3053 GCA_031429375.1 Acidobacteriota bacterium
CCGCCCGGGCCTGCTGCGCTTGCGCACGGCCTCGGGCATCGTGCAACAGTCGGGAGGGACGCTGACCGCCGACAGTTCCGGGGGCGCCGTGCGCCTGCGCATCCACCTTCGCCGGGTCTGGTAGACCCGTCCAATCCCGACAGGTCCCATGAGTTCCGCGACGGCTTCGTCGGCACCCGCTCATCCGCCCCGTTCGCCCCGGTCGCAACGGGCCCGCGCCGTCGCGACGATCCTCGTGGTCTTCAACGTTCTCGCCTGGGCCGCTTCCCTCAGTGCCCAGACACTCGTCCCTGAGGAGCTGGCGCAGGAGCCGAGCGAGCCCAACCCGCTGAACAGTCTCGTCGTGCGCGCGTTCGGCTCGGTGCTGTGGAACGCCACCGACCGGCCGGCCACGCCGAATTCGTTCACCCTCGGTCAGCTCGACTTCTTCGCGACATCGAATCTCAGCGAACGCGTGAGCGTGCTCGCGGAGATTGTGCTGGAGGGTAGCATCAACACCCAGGTAGAAACGGACTTGGAGCGGCTTCAGCTCACCTACCGTTTCAACGACTACTTGAACATTTCCGCGGGCCGCTATCATGCGAGCATCGGCTTCTACAACGCCGCGTTTCACCATGGCGGGTTTTTCGAGACGCCGATCGGACGGCCACGGGTATTCGCGTTCGAAGACGAAGGCGGCGTGCTGCCCATTCACGAGGTCGGCATCAAGGTGAGCGGTCTCGTACCGAAGACGCGATCGTCGCTCCGTTATCTGGTCGAGGTCGGGAACGGGCGAAGCTGGAACCGCTCGGGCGCGGAACCGACAGCCGCGAGCCCGGAGCGCGACCAGAATGGCTCCAAGGCGATCAATCTCGGGGTCTCGTTTCGTCCGGACCGGTTGCGCGGGTTCGAGGCCGGCGCGTCGTATTACCTCGACACCGTGACCGGCACCATGGACCCGGAGGTGAAACACCGGATCGGCGCGATTTACCTCACCTATCGGACCCCTTCCGTCGAGGTGATGGCGGAGTGGCTGACGCTCACAGAGCACACCACGGTCACACCGCGGAATTCCGCGGCGTACGTTCAGGTATCGAGGGCGTGGGGAAAGTGGCGACCCTTCTATCGATACGACCGCTTGTCGCTCGATTCCCGTACCCTGTTGTTTGGCGCTACCGAATCGACGACGGCCCAGATCGCAGGCCTGCGCGTGGATCTGTCGGAGTGGGTCGGCCTCAAAGCGCAATACGAGCGGGCGACACTTGGGAGCCGGCGTGGCGTCGACTCCCTCGGCACACAACTGGTGTTCGTGTTCTAGGCCATGGTCCCCAGATTCCTGCTGGCGATCGCGGTGATGCTCCTGCCCGCGGCGCTGCCCGGCGAATCGTCGGGCCTCGCCAGCGCCCAGGACAGTGCGCTCGGCGCCATTGCAGTGATCGTGCACCAGTCCAATCCGGTGAATGACCTGACGCTCTCCGAACTGCGCCGCATCTTCATGGTGGAGACACAGACCTGGCCGCACGGGCGCAAGGTGACACTCGTGCTCGGCGAAAAAGGGCAAGCCGGGCGCGCCGACGCGATTCGTCTCATCTGCGGTATCGCTGAGGCCGAGTACGATCGGCACATCCTCCTCCAGACGTTTCGCGGGTCCATCGGCTGGGGACCGCGGGCCATCCGCTCGGTCAGCGGCATCCTGCGCTTCGTGTTCAATGCTCCGGGCGCGATCGGCTACGTGCCGGCCGACCAGGTCGACGGCACCATCAAGGTGCTCCGCGTGAACGGTCTCACGCCGGCCGATCCGTTGTATGCGCTGCGACGGCGGCCGGCGCCCAGTCCCGCAGATCCGTGAGCGCATCCCGACCATGCCTCGCATCCGGCACCAGGAACTCGGTCTGCTGGCAGGCGTCGCGGTCGCCGTGATGGCCCTCGGCCTGATCATCGCGCGGGATTTCCAGCGGAGCGCCGAGGACGCCAGCCAGCTGCACGACCGCCTGTCGCGCGGCCTCGACTTGATCGATGCGCTTCAGTTCAACACGCAGGAGGTCCGCCGCATCCTGCTCTACGCCCTCTCCACCTCCGACGCCAACCGTCAACTGGAGTACGCCGAGCAGTCGCGATCCGTCGACGCGCATGTCCAGGCGCTGTTGAACGACCGCGCCGCGCTCAGCTCCCAGCCGCACGTGGTGCAAGTCGTCGAGGCCGTGGCTACCGCGTGGAAGCGGTACCTCGTGGTCCGCGATGACGTCATCGGGTTGATTCTCGAAGGGAGCCTGCCGGAGGCCGTCGCGCTGGATGAAGACGAGGGACTGGCGCGATTCAACGCCGTGCGGGGCGCGATCGGGGATCTCAAGGTCAGTTTCACCTCGGGCGCCGCAGCGGAGGTGCAGGCCGCAAAGACGCGGGCCCACGACGCCACGGTCCGTCTCACGATGCTCGTGCTGAGCGCGCTGCTCGGCGCCGCCGTCGGCATTTATCTCGTGAATCGCCGCGCGGCGCTCGAGGGGCTGCTGCAGAGCGAGGCCCACAAGGGAAGCATCCTGCAGGCGGTGCCGGATCCCATCATCAGCACCAACGCCGCTGGACGCATCATCGAGGTCAACGCGGCCGCTGAACGGACCTTTGGCGTCAGCCGGCGCCAGGCCTTGGGGGCGTCCTTCGAGGACATGGTGCGCCCGCTGCAGGGTCGCGGTGAACTGCTGGCGGGTGTCATGGCGGTCAAGGACGGATTGCCCGACGATCTCCGCGCGACGGCGCCCCGCTTCGAGACGCTCGCCCTGCGCCGGGATGGCTCGGCGTTTCCGATCCAGCTCGCCGCCGTGGCGCATAACGCCGGCGCGGATCGGGTGTTCACGATTCACGTGTCCGACATGACCGAGCAACGGCGGTCGGAGCAGGCCCTGCGGGATGCCAAGGAAGTGGCTGAAGCCGCGGCCCGCGGGCAAAGCGACTTCCTCGCGACCATGAGCCACGAACTGCGCACGCCATTGAACGGCGTGATCGGGATCGCGGACCTGCTGCAGAATGCCGACCTGTCCGCCCCGCAGCGCGAGCTGGTTGCCATGCTGCGGAGCAGC
>JANOZI010000624.1:0-4312 GCA_031429375.1 Acidobacteriota bacterium
CGACGCCGACGGCGCCGCTGCCCATGATGGCGATCGACTTGGGCACGTACGGCAGGTGAATCGCTTCGTCGCTGTAGATGATCTTCTTGCGGTCGACCTCGATGCCGGGCACGCTGCGCGGCGCGGAGCCGGTGGCCACCACGAGCTCTTTCGCCGCCGACAGCGTTTGCCTGGACCCGTCGTGCAGCGTGACCTCGACGCCGTTCTTGCCGGTCAGGCGCGCGCTGCCCTTGATCCAGTCGATCTTGTTTTTCTTGAAGAGCATCTCGATGCCGCCGGTGAGGCCCGACACCATCTTGTCTTTTCGCGCGTGCACCGCGGCCATGTCGATCGACACCGCGGCGCCGTCGATGCCGGTCAGCCCCCACTCTTTCGCGGCCTGCGCCACCTTGAGCGCGTGGGCATGCTCGAGCAGCGCTTTCGTCGGAATGCAGCCCCAGATGAGGCAGGTGCCGCCGAGCGCCTTCTGGCGCTCGACCACCGCGACCTCCAACCCCAGTTGCGCGGCCCGGATCGCGGCCACATATCCGCCGGTACCCGCGCCAATCACTACGACGTCGTACTCGTTCGCCAACCGCGTCGCTCCCTTGCCAGGCGGGCCGTAAATCCCGGGCGGGTCTAAAGACCCGCCTCTACATCACGAACCCAACCCCTCAATGTCGCTCGGAACAGAACGGAACGTCAAGGCTTGCTCTTCATGGACGACAGGGGCACGAATGTCTGCTGGGAGGCCGGGGCGACAGGCGCCGGCGGATCGACCTTGGCCTTGAGCTCGCCGTGATCGAACTTGAGCTGCCAGTACATCTCGGTCATGAGCGCCAGTTGCCGGGCCGTCCGCCGCGAATGCGCGAACGCCACCACGGCAATCAGCAGCGACGAGAGCGCGAGTATCCACAGTCCTATGTTGTCCACTTGCGTCACTTCCAACTGAACTCAAAACTGAAACTTGAAACTGAAACTGAAACTTGAAACTGAAACTTGAAACGAAACTTTCAACTTTCAACTTCCAACTTTCAACTGAACTCCCCGACGTTATACTCCAATCCGATGGCAGAGCGCCGTAAGACCGTGCTCGTGATTGACCCGCACGACGACACGCGGGAACGTCTTGCCCAAACCGTTCGCCGCGATCATCGCGTCGTGCGCGCCTCGTCGGCGGAGGCCGGCCTGACGCTGATGGATCGCGAAGACGTCGACGTGCTGGTCACCGACGTCCAGTTGCCGGGCCTTGGCGGCCTCGACCTGCTCCAGGTGGTGAAGGAGAACTTCCCGCTCATCGAGGTCATCATGACCTCGTCGCTGCCCGACGTCGACGGCGCGGTAAAGGCGATCAAGGCCGGCGCCTACTACTTCCTGACCAAGGACGTCGATCCCGACGTGCTGCGCACGCTGGTGCATCACGCCGGCGAGAAGCAGGACCTGCAGCGGCACGTGCTCACGCTGCGCGACGCGGCGGGCGATGCCGGCGGAAAGGACTTCATCAGCGGCCCGAGTACCGCGTTAAAGGACGTGCTCGAAACCGTCAGCAAGGTCGCCAAGCTTTCGGCGACGGTGCTCATTCTCGGCGAGAGCGGCACCGGCAAAGAGCTGATGGCGCGCCTGCTGCACCGCCAATCGGCCAACGCAGACGCGCCGTTTGTGGCGGTCAACCTCGCGGCAATTCCGCACGAGCTGGTGGAAAGCACCCTGTTTGGCCACGAGAAAGGCTCGTTCACCGGCGCCGTCCAGCAGCGGATCGGCAAGTTCGAGCTCGCCAACGGCGGCACGCTGTTCCTCGACGAGATCGGCGACTTGAAGTTAGAGCTGCAGGCCAAGCTGCTGCGCGCGATTCAGGAGGGTGAAGTCGAGCGGGTCGGCGGCACGCGTCCCGTGCGCACGCAGTTCCGCCTGCTGGCGGCCACCCACGTCGACCTCGAGCGCGCCGTGAAGGAAGGCACGTTCCGCGAGGACCTCTTCTACCGCATCAACGTGATTCCGGTGCGCCTGCCGCCGCTGCGCGAGCGCATCGACGACCTGCCGGTGCTCGTCGACTTCTTCATCCGCCGCTACAGCGCCAAATTCCACAAGGACGTCCGCGGCATCGCCGAATCGACGCTGCGGATGCTGTCGAATTACTCCTGGCCGGGCAACATCCGCGAGCTCGAGAACCGGATCGAGCGGCTCGTCGCCATCGTCGATCACGAGTGGATCACCGACGAGGACCTGCCGTTCGAATTCCACGTCGTCGAGCTCGACCGCACCAAGTCCGACACCAGCCTGCTGGATCGGGCGCTCAGCACGTTCGAGCGCAACTTCCTGGTGCGCGCGCTCGAGCGCAACGCCTGGAACGTGACGCAGACAGCGCGCTACCTGGGCGTGCCACTGAGCACGCTCAAGTTCAAGATTGAGCGTCTGGAAATTCGCGAGCTGGCGAGGAAGATCCGGAAATAGCCCCTCGCCAGTCCGGTCGCGTCAGACTTTCTTCGGCAGGACGGCGTCTTTCAGCTGCTTGACGATGCGCGCCTTGACCACGGTCTTGGCGGGAATCTCGATCGGCTGCTTGGTCGCGGGATTGCGGCCCGTGCGCGCCTTGCGGTGCTGCACCACGAGCTTGACCATCCCGGGAATGACGAACTCGCCCGTACGCTTCAGCTCCTTCTCGCACAGGATCGCCAGCTCGTCAAAGAACTCGCGCGACTGCGTGCGCTTGACGTCGAACCGCTCGGCGAAGTGTGAAAAAAGCTCCGACTTGCCCATCCTCCGGGCTTCGTCCATCGTGTCCCCCAAGGTCTAATGTTTGCGGTGCGTATGCTAACCCCCCCGCTAGGGGCTGTCAATCGGCCCAAATTACCTTAGACTCGATCAAAATGCCTACTGTTCCGATTGAGACGTTCCCGAACCCGCGCCCCGAGCGCGAGTACGAGATCGCGATCGACTGCCCCGAGTTCACCTCGATGTGTCCCAAGACGGGACTTCCCGACTTCGGCGTCATCCGCATCAGCTACGTGCCGGCGGCGCACTGCCTCGAGCTCAAGGCTCTCAAATATTATCTGCTCGGGTTCCGGAACAAGGGAATTTTCTACGAGGCGGTCACCAACCAGATTCTGGACGACCTGGTCGCCGCGTGCGCGCCCCGGCGCATGACGGTGACCGGCGACTTCACCGCCCGCGGCGGCATCACCACGAAGGTTACCGCGGAATACGTCAAGACGGTGTAGCGCGGATCTTCAGATCCGCGATTATGGAAGACGACGAACCGGTCCGGGTTCCCATCGAAGACGCGATCGACTTGCACAGCTTTGCGCCGCGCGATGTGATCGCCGTGGTCGAAGACTACCTGGAGGCCGCGCGAGACGCCGGCTTCGTCGAAGTCCGGCTGATCCACGGCCGTGGCACCGGCGCGCAACGCGCCGCGATTCAGCGCCGCCTGCGGGATCACCCGCTGGTCGAGCGTTACTGGGATGCGCCCGAATCGCACCTGGGCGCGACGGTGGTCCTACTGAAAGTTGAAAGTTGAAAGTTGAAAGTTAGTGACTGGCAAGCATCAAAGATGATGACGAGGGATTGCATCAAACCGATCGTCCTCGCCGCCGAACGGAGGGGCGATGCGGGGCGATCCCGCCAAGTGCTTCGGGCTGGCCAGCGTGCGGGCGATGGCGTCGAGCTGCGCGTGCAGCTCGGACGCCTTCAGGGCCGAGACGGGCACGCCGGAGTTCACCGCCGAGGCGACCGTGCGGTAATCGCTGCCGACGCTGTAGTCGATGTTGAGCCCCAGCACGCGCTCGATCTGCGCCGTCGACAGCACGCCGAACTCCGAGCAGCGGTTCAGCACGATCTTCAGCCGCTCGCCGACCACCCCTGCCAGCTTGATGGCATCGATCAACCGCTGCAGGTTGCGCAGGCAGGGCACATCCGGGTTGGCGACCAGCATCACGCTGTCGGACAGCTGGAGCGCCGTCGCCGTGCAGGGCGTCATCGTGCTGCCGGCGTCGACGATCACGTAATCGTAGAGCGTGTTGAGGCACCGCAGCATCTGCTCGATGCCCTCGACGTCCCTGGCCGCCGGGCGGCCGTACTCGTCGCCGGCCGCTAGCACGTGCAGCCCGCAGTCGTGCTCGCTGACGTACTTCGACACGGCGGCCGGATCGATCCAAGACAACTGGTCGATGACGGTCAGCACCGTGTGGCGGCTCCGCAGGCCCAGGAACAACGCCACGTCGCCGGGCCCGATCTTGAGGTCGACGACGATCGTGGGGCGGTGGGTGATCCGCCGGATGTCGGCTGCACCGTTGACCGCGAGCATCGTGGTGCCAGTGCCGCCCTTCGTGCCGAG
>JANOZI010000625.1:0-3085 GCA_031429375.1 Acidobacteriota bacterium
TCTCAGGGCGATATGGAATTGGCCACAGTTTTGGCCAATGAGACTCAATCGCTGTCAAAGGCCGTTGAGAACGGGCGCTCCTATCATGGGCTTTGGAATCTACTCACACAGGTTAGATTGCTCTATTTAACCGGCCAATCTGAATCGGGTGTCGCCCTGGCGTTGCAGGCAATACAGGGGATCGATCACGCAGGAGACGGAAACCTGCTTGAGCGCATGAAGCTGCTAGCTGCAGAGGGACTTGGACGCGTCGGGAGATCAGTTGAAGGGGCGAACCTGATGGCAGAGGCAGTGTTAGCCAATCCCGACCCGCCGCTCGAGATCATGGCGGAGGCCTCGAGAGTTGCCGGACGTCTCGCGGGATTGGACGACCCTTCGGCCGCTGTTGACCACTTCGACCGCGCGGCGCGCATCCTTCAAAATGTCGGCAACCTCACTGCCCGCGCCGAGATTCAGCGCGACGCCGTTGAAATCCTCGGGTCGTCTGACATTAGGGCCGCGGGTGGCGCCGGGCAGCAACAGATCGCGGTTGAGGACTACCCGTCCGAGCGCAAACTGGCCGTTTCGCTCGCTGAGCGCATCACCGCCCTCGTCGATCTGGGAGCCCACGCACCGCTGCTCGCATCCGAAACGCTTTCACTGATTGCCGACACGCGCGCGGTCGTAAAAGCGACCGTTGTCGAAAGGCGGTCCGACGGTACCAGCGTGAATCGTGGGGCGTTCACCGCCGAGGAGATGCCGTACAACGCCAACGTCGGCGACGGAGCCGTCCGAATCCAGCTTGGCCGTTACCGCGATGGAGACTACGAAGTCACTGTGATCCCGCGCGCATCCGCGGCCGCCCGCGCCACTGTCCTCTCGGTGGAACGGCTGATCGATGCCTCCCTCACCCTCGCGCGCGCGCGGCATCGGGAACGCGAGCAGGCCGCACTCTGGCCCGAGCACACCCCCGAACAGCAGCTCGGCCTGGTGTGCGCGGGCGAGAAGATGCTCGACCTCATCAAGACGATCAGGCGCGTCGCCACCTCGAACATCACCGTGCTGATCACCGGCGAGACCGGCGTCGGCAAGGAGCTCTTCGCGCGCGCCCTGCATCAGGCCTCGGCCCGCCACGAACGCCCCTTCCTGCCCTTCAACTGCACCACCGTTCCGAAGGACATGATCGACAGCCAGTTGTTCGGCTACAGGCGCGGCGCCTTCACCGGCGCGCAGGACGACTTCCCCGGCCTGATCCGAGCGGCCGCCGGCGGCACGCTCTTCCTCGATGAAATCGGCGAGATGAGCCTGGAGGCCCAGCCCAAGCTGCTCCGCTTCCTCGAATCGGGCGAGGTTCTGCCGCTCGGCGAGTCGCGGCCCCAGGTGGTGGACGTCCGCATCGTGGCCGCCACCAACAAGAACCTCGATCACCTCGTGACCGAGGGCCGCTTCCGCGAAGACCTCTACTACCGCCTCAACGTCGTCCCGCTGCGCGTGCCGCCGCTGCGCGAGCGCCGCGAAGAAATCCCGGTCCTCGTCGAGTACTTCCTCGAGCGCCATTCCCGTGAACTGCAGAAGCCCCTAATGCGCGTGGCGGAAGAGACGCTGGAGTACCTCGTGCTGCACAAATGGCCCGGCAACGTCCGCCAGCTCTCCAACGAGTTGCGGCGCATGGTCGCGCTCGCCGAGCCGGGCGCGGTGCTGATGCCCGAGCACCTGTCGCCCGAAATCGCCGCCAGCCGCCGCACCATTCCCGCCGACCAGCGCCAGCTCGAACCGACCGAAGTGGTGGTGCGGATCGATCAGCCGATGGCCGCCGCCGCCGAACACCTCGAGCGCGCACTGATCAAGCGCGCCCTCGCGCTGTGCGAAGGCAACGGCGTAGAAGCGGCGAAGCTGCTCGGCTTATCACGCAAAGGCCTGTATTTGAAGCGCCAGCGCTTCGGCCTCGAGTGAACCTGCCGCACCGAAGCGCCTCTTCTTAGGGGCGCGAAGGCGGGTCATCGTTCTTTCACACATTCCGCACGCATACTCCATTTACCATTTGTGACAGATGCAAAGCCTGCCGGAAATACGGGCGAGTGACTGATGTCTGAAACGGCACTGAAGAAACTGAGCCGGCGCGAGGCGCTCGGCATGCTGAGCGCGGCCGGCGCCATCCTGTCGGCGGCCTGCAGCGGCGAGACGCCAACCAGCCCGACGGCCACAACGGCGCCGGCCACGGCCGCCACGCCGGGCACGACCACGACACCGCCGGTGTCAGGGGCGGCATGTGTCGTGACACCCTCGGAAACCGCCGGACCGTTCCCGTCGATCACCCTCCCGGTCCGCAGCGACGTGCGCGAGGATCGCACCGGGGTCCTGCTCACCCTCGCGATCGCCGTGGTCAACACCAACGCGAGCTGCGCGCCGGCGGCCAACGCGAGCGTCGAGATCTGGCACTGCGACGCGGCCGGCAGCTACTCGGAGTACGGCAACGTTTCTTCGTCGACGTGGCTGCGCGGCATTCAACCGGTTGACGCCAACGGCGTCGCCCGCTTCACGACGATTTATCCCGGCTGGTACGCGGGCCGTGCCACCCACATCCACATCGAAGTGTTCGTCAACAACCGCTCGGTCAAGACGACGCAGATCGCGTTCCCCGAGGAGATCAATAGCGCGGTCTACGCCAGCGGTGTCTACGCCTCGAAAGGCCAGAACCCGACGAGGGCGGCCAACGACATGGTGTTCTCCGACGGCGTCACGTCCGAGCTCGCCAGCGTGGCCGGCAACACCACCAGCGGCTACGCCGCGACGTTCACCGTCGGCGTGGCGCTATAGACTCCGCAGCGGGCGGATGCAGCCGTTCCCGCACGCCAGGCTGACGGCGAGACACTGGTCGCTTAGTGCAGTTTGTTCTTATCCTGGGCAGGCGGCTGCGGGGGGGGCCCTGCTGAGGAGCATCCATCGTTACCAACCGCAGCGAGCGAGACGCGAGAACCTCCTTGCCCGAAACAATCTTGAGCGTGTATCGCCCGGCCTCCGGGAACTGCGTTTGATTCAAGTTCAGGTTGATGTTTGCTCCGCCGTCCGGCCCTGCCACAACCTCCATCGGAACCGTGGCGAGAAC
>JANOZI010000626.1:0-1660 GCA_031429375.1 Acidobacteriota bacterium
GGGGCGATCAACGCGTTCGGCTATGCCGCCGAGGGCATCGCCGGCTATGTCTATCCGAGCGCGCGCGCTCACGCCGTGCCGCTGTTCCGGCTGCTCAAGGACGCCAGCCACGACCACTTCTACACCATCGATCCGTTGGAACGCGATCGTGCGATCGCGGCCGGCTACCACAAGGAAGGCGTCGAGAACGCGTGCTTTCTGCCGAAGGAGGCGTGCGATGCGCTCGCTCCCCACCAGCTGACCGAGCGCTTCCACCAGCTGTTCTCCGAGTTGCCGTTGTCGTGCAGCCAGGTGAACGAGCGCGTGCGGCAGGTGCGAATCGTGATCGAAGTGCTGCGCAGAAATGTGGCGGCGAAGAAGCTCGTGATGCCGGCCTCGTTTCGCGACAAGGAAGCCCAATATCGCGCCCACGCTTACGACGCGTTGCTCCAGGGGATCGGAACGTCCTTTGCGGAGCTCCGGGCCGCCCGCGGCGCATCGACGGCTGGGCGTCGGGCCCTCGCCGCGCGGCTGGCGATTGCGCCGGGCACCCCGGCGCGCGATTACCTCAGCGAACTGACGATCGATCCGGAGACCGCACCCGAGCTCGATCTCGAGCGCCTGTTCGGTCTGGCTGACACGAATCGCGATCCGCTGGCGCACGGCGCCAAGCTGCGGGACGATCAGAATCAGCTGACACGGTGGAATTTCACCGGCGTGAGCGCCGGGCTGAACACCGATCCTGACGGGATCCTCTACGTCAGCGTGGCCAAGAGCGCCGGCAAGATCAGCGTCAAGGTGTACCGCGATGCGGGCCGCACCGCGGCCACGCTCGAAGCCAGCGGCGAGACCGATGTGTTGACGACCATCGTCCCGCTCTCGCCGGCAAGCGACGCCAACGGCAGGTCGAACGGCCTTGGCGGGGAAGTCGAGGTGTTGTTCAAGGCAAACGACAGCACCCTGGCGATTCAGGTTGTTCCGCAGCTGGCGGCCTGGCGTCTGCAGGAAATCGCTGCTGACTGGCAGCTCCGCGACTCGGTGGCCGATTCCTTTTCTGCGACCGCCACGCCGGATACCAGGTGGCCGGTCATCGATCCCGATCTCATTGGGCCCGACGATTTGCGCGACCTCACGAGCAAGGCGTTCTCCAAGGTGTGGGAGCCGCGTCGAGACTGGATCGATCAGACCATCGAAGATCTCCGAGACACGGTGTTCCCAGGTGGTGCCATCGCACCCGCACCTGATTCGATCGAGCTGCTGTTCGGCGCGATGCGGCAAACGTCGTATGGCGCCGTGACGGCCCCGCTCTGGCCGGGCAACGCGGCCGACCGTCTCCGCTCGCTTCAGCGCGATCTGTCAACGACCAACGACCCGGCGCTGCTGACGCCGGCGCGCAACACGCTGTGGACCACGTTCCGCCTGACGCCGGAGATGCTGGCTCGATTGATGGCCCTGACGGCGGTCTACGACGATTGGGTGTACGACCCGGCACTGAACCGTCCGCTGACGGCCAACGAGTGGGACGACATCTTCAATCTCCTGTGCCAGGTGCAGAAGCGTGCGTGGTTTCAAACCTGGATCGCGGAAGAGACCACCCAGAATCTGCGCTTTGGCCCGGAGGATTTCTGGATCTCGCTGCGTGAGCCAGTGGAAGGCGCATGGCCGCCGCCGGTGCTCGATG
>JANOZI010000627.1:0-1590 GCA_031429375.1 Acidobacteriota bacterium
TGCCCACCGAAGCTCGCGCTGACTGGACGCGAGCGAAGGTGGGCGACTCGCCGCGCGCCGGCTCGCGCAACCAGAACATCAGCGCGAGGCCGAGCATCATGCCGAGGACGCCGAACAGGTAGAAGCTCGATCGCCAGCCCAGCGCCTGCCCCATCACGCCCGCCAGCGTTCCTCCAGCGATCGTGCCGGCATAGACGCTCGACTGATGAATCGCCATCGCGCGCGAGCGCGTGGCGGGGCCGTGATAGTCGCTCAGCATCGACATCGAGGCGGGAAAGTAGAACGCTTCACCCAGCCCCTCGAGCGCCCGGCAGATCACCAGGTGCGAATAACGCGTTGAAAGCGCTGTGGCGACGGTGATCGCGGACCAGAAGATCAGGGCGCCAATGATGACGCGCTTGCGCGAGAAGCGATCGCCGACGATGCCCGCAAGCGGCGCCGCGGCCGCGTACACCCACATGAACGACGCGCCGACGATGCCGAGCTGGACGTCGGTCAGGCCCATCTCCGCCTTGAGCAGCGGGAAGACCGAATAGATCGCTTGCCGGTCCGCGTAGTTGAAAAAGCAGACGAACCACAGCAAGGCGACCGCGGCCCATTTGTTCACCATTCGACTCACCTTCGACTTGCCTTCGGCAAGGCGAAGGTTCGCTCATGGCAAGCCGCAAAACAAGTCGAATGTCCGGAGCGAAGGATCGGCGCGTCCAAGGCGGGCCGATCATGGGTCGAAGGGCCAGGCCTCCGACCTCCGGCCATGGCCGGATTCACGAGGTCCGGGGCTCCCCGAACCGGGCTCGATTGAATTCCGAGACCGGCGTATACTCTCGACGGCGGTGCAGCCCTTCTCAATCGGCTCATCCGCGAAGGAGAGAGACCCATGGGTTCGAAACGACCTGCGCGAAGAGAATTCCTGAAAAGCGGCGCCGCGTTGGCTGGTGGTTTGACCCTGGGAGCCGCCGCGCCCGCGATCGGCCAGGAACAACATCACTCGCCAACGATGATCAAGGAGGGCAAGGATCAGATCGCCTACGGCGAGCGATCGGCGCACGTCACGTCCGTGCGCATCGCCCACGGCGGCCGGCCCTCGCCCGATAACTGGGGGCTCACGTTTCATGTGGCGGCCCCGCTTCAGGATTCGGTCGGCGTGATCACGCCGTCCTCGCTCCACTACATGGGGACGACTCGCGGCGCATTCCTCCCGGACGTCGATCCGAAGGAGCACCGCCTGATGATTCACGGCCTGGTGGACCGTCCGCTGACGTTCACCATCGACGACTTGAAGCGTCTTCCGTCCGTGACGCGCATTCATTTCATCGAGTGCGCAGGGAATCGATCGTCGCGCCGGGCGAAGAACGTTCAAGAAACGCACGGCATGACGAGTTGCGCCGAATGGACCGGCGTGCTGCTTTCCACGCTGCTCAAGGAGTGCGGCATGAAAGGCACGGCAACCTGGTTCGTCGCGGAAGGGTCGGAGGAAGTGAAGGGCGCGTCGAGCATGCCGATTGCCAAGGCGATGGAAGACAGCTTCGTGGCCTATGGCATGAACGGCGAGGCGGTGCGGCCGCAGAATGGGTTTCCGCTGCGGCTGAT
>JANOZI010000628.1:0-15507 GCA_031429375.1 Acidobacteriota bacterium
TTCCACAGGATCGCAACATCTGGCACGGTGTCTGACACCGTCACAGTTTTGTCACAGCCACGCCACGGCGCTGCCGCAATAATTCCGTCTCATAAGACAAGGAGACAGTGGCAATGACCAACAGACTCAAATATTCCCTGGCGGCCGGGCTGGTCGCGCTGACGGTGGCCGCGATGGCGCCGCTTGCGATGGCGCAAGACGAGCAGTTGCGCCGGCGTGGGCCGGGGCCGGGCTTCGGCGGTCCGCCGCTCGCTGGGCCGGGCATGCCGGGCATGCGTGGCGGCCCGATGATGGGGCTGCGCGGCCTCGACTTGACGGAGGCGCAGCAGGGCCAGGTCAAGTCGATCATGGACTCGCACCAGGCCGAGTTCCGAACGGTGAACAAGAAGATAGGCGACGCGCGCCAGGCGATGCGCGCGCTGCTCGACGCCGATCAAATCGACGAATCCGCGATTCGCGCGAAGAGCGCGGAAGCAGCCGCGGCCGAAGCGGACGCGGCGATTCTCCAGGTGAAGATTCGTCAGGAGGTCTTCGGGATTCTCACCGCCGAGCAGTTGCAGAAGGCGAAAGAGAACGGTCCGCGGCAGCGGCGCGGACAGCGCTAAGTGAGCCGGGGTCTGATCCCTACGGAGGGGTCAGACCTTCATTTCGCAGGACTCCACCGCCACTCTTCACTCCCCGCCTTGCCGTTCATGGTGCCTTCGATTCGCGCGCGCAGGTCGGCGCCGTCCTTCCAGTAAATGATGCGTTGCAAAAAATCGTGCGCCGGCTTCTCGAACACCACGCGCGTGCCGCGGACCTCTTTCAGCGGGAACGGCGTCGCGGGCGATCGGCCGTTTGGCATCGACAAGTAGACAATGCGGTCGTCCTGCTGTTCGATGCGCAAGAACTCGAACGCGACCGTGCGGCCCTTGGCCACGTCGCGATGCATGCCGATCATCGAGTTGCCCCTCGGCAAGGTCCAATGCTCTTCCATTTCGACGCCGCCGGCCGCGCCCGCCCAGGCGCCGGCGATCCAGGCGAGCGAGTCGAGCGTCGGTTTCGCTTGCCGCGCGCCTCCCAATCCTGAAGTCACAAAGATCAACGCAAGCGCGAGCAATCCCTTCATGCGAACACTCCCTTGCGCCATAGAATAGTCGCCGTCCCCCCGGCAGGATTGTAAGTTTGCGAACATCACTTGATCCGGACGGGAGGGTACTCCTTGCGTGCCCTGATGCGCGAGCTACCGAGATAAAGAGATCAGGAGACAATTTTTCTTCGAATCTCCTCATCACCTGTTCCTTTTCTCCTGCACTTCAGTTTCAAATCTCAGCGTCCGACGAGAATCAGGATGCCGGCGATCAACGCCAGAACCGGCATCACGGGCGCCGGCAGCGCGAACGCGGCAAAACCCATCACGCCGTAGAGAATCAGCCAGATCGCCAGAACCATCAGGCCCATGTTCTTCTGTACATTGACCGCCATTTGTCCTCCTTGCAGGCCGAGTGAATAGCTGAACGCTTAACCGCCGGAGCGAGCGCGGTAGGCGAGATAGGCAACGATGATGACGATGAGGAGAAGGACGAACCGGGCCACGCCCATCATGCGGGTGCTGGCGACATGGCGGGTGCCTTTCGGCTTGAAACCGGTGATCGCGGCGATCGCGACGATGACAACGACGACGCCGAGCCAGCCAAGCCAGGTCATGACGCGTCAGCATACACGCTCGGCCTACCCGCGGACTGTGCAGAAAGAGTCATTGGTATTTGACCGCGGCCCTATAATCCGGCCATCCGATGGCACTGGCTGCCGGCACTCGTCTCGGCGCCTACGAGATCGTCGCACTTCTAGGTGCGGGCGGCATGGGCGAGGTCTACCGGGCGCGGGATGCCACGCTTGGCCGCGACGTCGCGATCAAGATCCTGCCAGCGGCGTTCACGAGCGACCCTGAACGACTGGCGCGCTTCGCGCGGGAAGCGCGGGTGCTGGCGTCGCTCAACCATTCGAACATCGGCGCCATCTACGGGCTCGAGGACTCCGGCGGCATTCGCGGCATCGTGCTCGAACTAGTGGAAGGTGACACGCTTGCCGAGCGACTGGCACGGGCACCGCGCGGTCTGCTGGTGAAAGAGGCCCTCGCGATCGCCCGCCAGATCGCCGACGCCCTCGACGCGGCACACGAGACCGGCGTTGTTCACCGCGACCTCAAGCCAGCCAACATCAAGATCACGCCCAGCGGGATGGTGAAGGTGCTGGACTTCGGACTCGCCAAGCCGGCCATCGACGAACGCCAGGTGGACCTGTCGCAGTCGCCGACCGTCGCGGCGTCCGGTACTCGCGAGGGGGTGATCCTGGGCACGGCGGCGTACATGAGCCCGGAGCAGGCGTGCGGCAAGTCTGTCGACAAGCGCACCGACATCTGGGCCTTCGGCTGCGTCCTGTACGAGATGCTGACGGGGCGGTCGCCGTTTGCGGGCGACAGCTTCGCAGACACCGCGGCCCGTATTCTCGAGCGGCAGCCTGACTGGACGGCGCTACCACCCTCGCTGCCAGCCACGATCATCCGGCTCCTCGAACGGTGCCTGCAGAAAGAGGCGCGCCAGCGCCTGCGTGATATCGCGGACGCGCGCGTCGAGATCGATGACGCGCTCTCAGCCTCCGGGCCCTCGACGATGGCGGCATCCAGATCCGCGCGCAGCGTGACGAAGCTCTCCATCGCCGCACTCGCCGGCGCGGTCGTGGTCGCTGCGGGCTATGCCGCCTGGCGACGCGGCGCCGGGCCGGCGCCAACCGCCCCGCCCAGGTATACGTTCAGTCAATTGACGGCGGAGCCCGGAGCCGAGTGGTTTGCAAGTCTCTCACCGGACGGCAAATGGATCGTGTACTCAGGGCAGACCTTGGGCAATCGCGACATATACCTTCGCGGTGTCGGCGGACAGAATCCGATCAACCTGACCGCAGAGTTTCCTGAGGATGACGACCAGCCCGCGTTTTCGCCCGACGGCGAGCGCATCGCATTTCGATCGTCGCGCCAAGGCGGTGGAATCTTCGTCATGGGTCGCACCGGCGAAGCGCCGCGCCGGCTGACGAGAGCGGGCTATCGGCCGGCGTGGTCCCCCGACGGAACGACCATTGTGTATTCGACCGAGAGCGTCGATGTGAACCCGCAGAATGGTTACGGAGCGAGCGGCCTCTGGCTCGTCGATGTGGCTTCCGGGCAGGCACGCGATCTGAACGTCAAGAACGGCGCGCAAGCCGGCTTTTCGCCCGATGGCAAGCGCCTCGCCGTAACGGCGAGGTACAGCGACGCCCGTCAGATGGACATCCTGACCGTGCCGGTCGCGGGTGGCGACACCACGACCGTCGTGACGGGTCCGGCAACCGACTGGAACCCGGTCTGGTCGCCGGATGGCCGATTCCTTTACTACAGCAGCGATCGCGGCGGGAGCATGAACCTTTGGCGCGTGCCGATCGACATGGCGTCAGGACACGCAACCGGCGAGGCGATTGCCGTGACCACGCCGTCGCCGTTCGCGGCGCATCCCTCGATCTCTTCTGACGGCAAGCTGATGGCGTTCAGTTCGGTCAGCAACACCACGAACGTCGCCAGGCTGACGCTCGATCCGTCGAGCGCGGAGGTGAGGGGCGAGCCGACGGACGTCACGACTGGCTCCCGGCCGTGGTCGTCGCCCGATCCGTCAACAGACGGCCAGTGGATAACGTTCTACTCGCGGCTCAATCCGGAAGGTGATGTCTACGTCGCGCGCACCGACGGCACGGGGGTGCGGCAATTGACTTCCGACGCGGCGATCGATCGGGTGCCGCGCTGGTCGCCGGATGGCAACTGGATCGCCTTCTTCTCCAATCGCTCCGGGCCGTATGCGCTCTGGAAGGTGCATGCCGACGGCAGCGGGCTTCAGGCCATGACCGACGCGGCGTCGGTCTATCCCACGTGGTCGCCGGACGGTACCCGGATGGCCGGCAGCGCCTACAGCCTCAACGACGACAGCATGCGCAAGGTTTACGTCTTCGACACGAATCGTTCGTGGACGGCTCAGACGCCGGACGTCCTGCCGGCGTTCCCGTTGAAACACGCGGCCTTCGTGCCGAACTCCTGGTCGCCTGACGGGCAGTCGCTGGCAGGACAGAACAGCCTGCGGCCCGAGGGGATTTCCATCTACTCGTTCCGGTCGCGGACCTTCGACGTGCTGACCGACTTCGGCGAATTCCCGGTCTGGCTGCCCGACAGCCGCCGCATCCTCTTCGTCGCAGGCGGCCGGGACTTCCAGGTCATCGATACGGCCACACGGCAGATCCGAAAGATCTACACGGCGTCCCGCGGCGTGCTCGGCCCGCCGCGACTGACGCGCGACGGCCGCACGGCGTACTTCACGCGCCGCATGACCGAGTCGGACATCTGGTTGATGAAAATCGAGTGATGGAGCTCCTGATCTCCTGAACTCCTGTTTGTATTCATTCCGGGGTCGAGGCGCGCAGCAGCCGTAGCCCATTGAGCGTGACGGCAACCGTCGCGCCGGTGTCGGCCAGCACCGCCAGCCATAGCGGTGCGGCGCCGAATACCGCGGACACCAGGAATGCGGCCTTCGTCACGAGCGCGAGCGTGACGTTTTGCCGGATGACCCGCAGGGCCCGGCGCGCGTGGCTCACCGTAAACGCAATGTCAGACGCGTGATCGCACGTCAGCACCACGTCAACGGAGTCGAGCGATATGCCCGGGTCCGTCCGGCACGCGACCACGACGCCGGCCGCCGTCAGCGCGTCGAAGGTTTCCGCTTTCGCGCCGGCCGCGCGCTCGAGCGGTCCGCCGCCCTTGTACAACACGCCGCGCCGGGCCGCCGACGTCAGCGCCGCGACGACGGTCACCGGCGTCGAGATCACGAGGGCGCACGGGCACCCCAGCACCAGGAAGATCAGGCCGCGATAGAACCACACCGCCCACAGGCCATCGACGATGGGCGGGACCAGCACCACCGCAAGCGCTCCGAAGAAGACGACGGGCGTGTAGATGGCGGCGAACTTTTCGATCCAGCGTTCGACCGGCGCCGGCTGGTTGGCGCCGGCCTCGCCCCAGCCAGGCTCGTGACCGACCAGTCGCGAGACCGCTTGGCGCGCCCGATCGATGCTCCACGCTTCCATCAGGTGCGCAAGCGCAAAAAGGAACGCGACGGCCGACGCTTCCGCCCACTGGCCGATTGCGGCGGCGCCGATCGCCGACAGGCACACCAGCACGTGCATGTCGAGGCGGAGCAGCCGCAACGACGCGAAGGCCCGCGGCAGCATCGGCCATAAGCCCGCCACCGCCGAAATGCCGTACGCCACGACCGCATAGCCGTGATGCGCATGCTCGCCGTGCTCGCCACGCGAACCGAACAACGCTTCGCTCCAGGTTGCGGCGTGCCAGCCGTCGATCAGCCAGCCGATCGCAAACACGACGCCGCTCGCCACCGCCCACCAGCGCGCGGTCGTGTGGTGATGCTCGTGATGATCGTGATCGTCGCGCACCAGCTCGGTGGAGCCGTGGGTATGAGCGACCAGTCCGGTGCCGGCAACAGCCTCGAGAATCGCGGCGGGAGTGATGTCGCCGGCACGGTAGGCCACGTCGACACGCCGGCCGACCAGGTCGAAGACGAGATCGTCGATGCCGGGAAGATCGAGCGCGTGACGAATCAGCGCCGCCTCGTCGGCACAGTCCATCCCCGCGACATGCAGGCGCAAAACTGATGACACGCTAACTGGTAACTTCTAACTGAAAACTGGGAACTGAAAACTGAACACTTGAAACTGAAACTTTCAACTTTCAACTTTCAACTTTCAACTTTCAACTTCTATAGCGCGTGCACCGCCGCGAGCACTTCTTCGGCGTGGCCGTCAACCTTGACGCCGTCCCACCGCTTCACCACCTTGCCGTCGGGGCCGATCAGATAGGTGGTGCGCGCCACGCCCATGTATTTCTTGCCGTACATCGACTTCTCCTGCCACACTCCGTACTTGTCGATCACGGCATGGTCTTCATCGGCGAGCAGCGGGAACGTCAGGTCGTACTTCTTCGCGAACTTCGCCTTGCTGCTGGAGTCGAGCACGCTCATGCCGAGCACGGCGGCTTTGCTCTTCTTGAACGTCGGCAGGTTGTCCTGGAACGCGCACGACTCCTTGGTGCAGCCTGGGGTGTCGTCCTTCGGGTAGAAGTAGATCACCAGCGGTTGGCCGGCGTAGTCGGCGAGCGAGTGCGTCTTGCCCTGTTGGTCGGGCAGTGAAAAGGACGGGGCTTTTTTTCCTGGTTCGATCATAGTTTCTCGCGGTTAGGCGGGTCTAAAGACCCGCCTCTACATCATTGTGCCGTGGTTGAGGGGCGGCGATCGTAGGGCACGGCGGCATGCGCGCGACGCGGTTCGGCGCCGCCTTCGACCTTCCTGGCCGCCACGTCGACGGTGATGGCGGCGGCATAGCCGTAGCGGACCTCGCCCTTGCGCCCGATTTTCTGGAAGCGATGGCCGCGCTCGAGCAGGTTCTGCAGCAGACCGCGCGGGAACCGGTCCTCGATCTCGACGCGCTCCGCGCTCTCGAGCGGATCGGCGGGGTCGCGGCCGGGCAGGAACCGCGGCGCCTCGATCGCCTGCTGGGCGCCGAGCCTGCCGTCGATCACGCCGGTGATGATGTTGTAGACCGACACCGGGATCCAGGCATTGCCCGCACAACCCACCGCCAGCCTCGGCACTTCGTCTCCCGAGGCCAGCTTCTCGAACACCAGCGTCGGCACGCTCGTCGTGCTCGAGCGCATCAGCGGCACGAGGCTGCCATACGCGCCGGCGGTGGTGCGGTTCGATCGCAGGTGATTGTTGTAGAGAAAGCCCAATCCCTTCGAGACGTAGAAGGTGCCGCCCCATGTGCTCAGCGTCTGCGTGACGGCGATCATGTTGCCGTCGGCATCCGCCACGGCAAATGACGTGGTCCCCGTCCCGATTCTCGGCGTGGGCGCGGTTGGCGTCACCGGCGCATCATCCGGAGGCTGGCGCTCGTAACGCGACGCCTTCTTCGCATCGATCTTCGCGAACAGCTTCTTGGCATGCTCGGCGGTCAGGTGCTCTTCGAATTCCACCGGCCAGCGTTCCGGATCGGCCACGCGCCGCAGCGGATCGCGCACCTTCCACGACTCGATCAGGTAGTGCAGGTAATCCGGATCCGTTGAAGCCCTGGCGCCCGCTTTCGGCTGGTAGTTCTCGAGCACGTGCAGCGATTCGAACAACTGGATGCCGGTCGACACCGGCGGCCCCCCCGCATATAACGTGTGACCGCGATAGCGGCCCATCACCGGCGCGCGCTCGATGGCGCGGTACTGCGCCAGATCGGCGTAGGTGAGGATGCCGCCGTTCTCTTCCATGTCGGCGGCGATGTTCTTGGCGATCTCGCCCTTGTAGAACGCCTCGGCCCCACCCTTCTGGATGGCGCGCAGCGTCGTGGCGTAGTCCTTGTTGAAGAAGCGCTCGCCGGGCTTCGGCACCTTGCCGCCGGGCAGGTAGATCTTCGCGGCCTCGGGCCACTTCTCGAGGAAGCGGCGCCCTTCGGCGATGCTCGACGGCAGCCCTTCATCAAGCACGAAGCCCTCGTCGGCGAGCGTAATCGCCGGCCCGACCAGGTCTTCCCACTTCACCTTGCCGCTGCCGTAGGTCCGATACAAATAGTCGAGGCCCGCCACGACGCCGGGAATGTTCGCCGCCGCCGGACCGTCGGCGACGATGCGGCCGTCCTGCATCAGCAGTGGGTTGTCGGCGGTCGCCTTGATGGGCGTCATGTCCTTGTATTCGATAACGGTCGGCTTCTTCATCCCCTTGAGATAGAGCACCGCCGTGCCATCGCCGCCGACGCCCGACGCCTCGGGCTCGACCACGCCGAGGGCAAACGACACCGCGATCATTGCGTCCACGACGTTGCCGCCCTTTTCGAACGCGAGACGGCCGGCCTCCGACGCCAGCGGGTGGCCCGACACCACGACCGCGCCCGATGACGTGACCACCGGCTTGATCAGCGGCTGCGCCGCGACCATCTCGTCGATCGCGGTTTCAAGATCCGCTTCCGACCTGGCCGCTGTCGCGCGCGGCCGGAACCGATCGCGCGCGGCGGTCCAGGTTTGCGCGCCCGCACCCGTCGAGTAATACAACGTGCGCAGCGTCCCCCACACGCGATCGAACATCGCGCCGAACAGCGCCGGCGACGGCGCGATCTCGGTGGCCAGGGCTCCGCCGTCTTCGTGCACCGGCATCGGCGCGGCGACGCGCCACAGCTGGAACGCGCTGTTGAGGGCAAACAGCGGCGGCGCCTCGGTCTCGTCGCGCAGCGGGTTGCCGTTGTAGACCGGTTGCGGATCGGGCAACCCCGACACCAGCAGCGTCTTGCCGTCGGGCGACCACGCCGGCGCACCGCCCTTGCGCGACACCAATTGCGGCTGCGCGGCCGGCTTGGGCCGCGGCTGCGGCTCTTCCGCCCCTTCGGGCCGGGGCGGATCGACCGCGGCCACCCACACCGAGCCAATGCCTTCGCGGACGGCGTAATACGCGAGCCGGTTGTTGTCTGGCGCCCACGATGGATACGCTTCGTTGCCGCGCACGCGCGCGATGCGAGTGGCACGCGGCGGTCGCGCATCGGTGCCGACGCCCGGGATCGAGGAGGTCACCGGCTTGGCTGGACGGGCGCCGAGCGGCATCGGCTTCGCGACCGCGGCCGCCGGCACCAGCATCCACCACAAATCGACATCGTCTTCAGAATCGCGCTCCGATACGAAGGCGACCTTGGTGCCGTCGGGAGACACGCGCGGATAGGTTTCGCTGTCGGCCGTCTCGGTCAGCGGCAGCGGCGCCTGCCACGTGTCTGAACCCGCAACGGGCGACACCAGGAACAGATCCCACTGCAGCCCCGGGTCGGCGTTGCGGCCGGACGGACGAACGTCGCGATGCGCAAACACCAGGCGGCCGTCGGCCGTCCACGACGGCCATCGCTCGTCACCCGCCATCTTCGTCACGGCCACCTGCGACGCCGTGGCCACGCCGTTCTTGATCGCGATGACGACGATGTCGAAGCCCTCGCCGCGATCGGCGGCAAAGGCGAGGCGCGTACCGTCGGGTGACCACGCCGGCTCGCGCTCGATCGTGCTCGCCTCCGAAGTGGTCACGGCCTTTCCCTGCCGCCCCTCCGGCGTCATGGTCCAGATGCGATCGAGATATGACACGGCGATGCGCTTGCCGTCAGGCGCCCACGCGGGTTCCTGCACGCCGATCGGCGCCTGGGCGTGGCTAATCTGCAGCCCGGTGACGAGAAGGCATCCGACTACGCTTGCAAAAAAGACATGCGAGCTACGTCGCGATGGCGCGCCGGAAGCGGCGAAGCCGCGAAGGCGGCCAAAAGGCAGAGGGCAACAACCCACGCGCCGAGTCGTCATCTTGAATTCGTTACAGCATCAACGATGTGGCGGGCCGAGATGCCGTACTTGCCGACGAGCTCGTCGGGTTTGCCGCTGCGCGGGATCTCGGGCACGGCGAGCCGCGTTACCGTGAGCCCGGCCGGAGCCACCGCACGCGCCACGGCGTCGCCGAGACCGCCTGAAATGTAGTGGTCTTCCACGGTGATCAGCCGGCCAGTCTCCTTGCCGGCTTCGATCAGCGAGGCGGCATCGATCGGCTGCACCGAATACAGGTCGATCACGCGAATCGAGATGCCCTTCGCCTTCAGCTCGTCGTGCGCCTTGATCGCCTCGACCAGCGTGATGCCGGCGCCGATCACCGTGGCCGTGTCTTTCGCGCTCTTGCGCACCACCTTCAGGCCGCCGATCGGAAACGTCTCGGCGTTGTCGTAGATCACGGGCGTCTTGGGCCGCGAAGTTCGGATGTAGACCGGACCCTGCATGGCCGCCGCCTCGGCGATCAAGCGCTCGGTGCTGACCGCGTCACACGGGTAGAGCGCGACGAAGTTGGGCTGTGCCGTGAACATCGCGAAGTCTTCGAGCGCCATCTGCGACGGGCCGTCTTCGCCGATCGACACGCCGGCATGCGAGCCGGCCAGCTTGATGTTGTTGCCGCCGATCGCCGCGACGCGGACGAAGTCAGCCGCGCGCGTGAAGAACGCGGCGAACGTCGAGGGGAACGGAATGGCGCCACGCGCCGCCAGGCCCATCGCGGCGCCGACCATGACCTGCTCGGCGATGAAAAACTCGTAGAAGCGATCGGGATGCTTCGCTTCAAACTTGTCGCTGAAGGTGGAGTTCTTTACGTCGGCGTCGAGCGCGACCACGCGTGGATCGGCGTCGCCGAGCTTGGCAAGAGCGACGCCATAGGCCTCCCTCGTGGCCACCAGATCGCCCAGCTTGTAATCAGGGGCGGCCATTTCGCGGGGCCTGGGCTCGGGCCGCTCCGGAGGCGGGCTCGGGATCTTCGGCTTGGCGCCGGTCTCGGTCACGACCTGGCCGTCGAGCTCGTCGAACGCCTTCTCCATCTGTTCCTTCGTCATCGCCTTGCCGTGCCAGCCGGGCTGTCCCTCGGTGAACGACACGCCCTTGCCCTTGAGCGTCCGCGCCAGGATCACCGTGGGCGTGCCCCTGGTCTCGCGCGCGCCTTTGTAGGCGTCGAGCACCTGCTCCATGTCGTGACCGTCGATCACGATCGCGTGCCAGCCAAAGGCGGCCCATCGCACGCGATGGGTTTCCATGTCGTGTCCGAGCTCGGTGGCGCGGCTCTGGCCCAACCCGTTGACGTCGACGATCGCACAGAGGTTATCGAGCTTGTGAAAATGCCCGGAGGCCGCCGCCTCCCACACCGAACCCTCCGCCGTTTCGCCATCACCCATCAACACGTAGGTCCGGTACGGCGAGTTGATGCGCCGGGCGTTCAGCGCGCAACCGACGCCGACGCACAGTCCCTGGCCAAGCGAGCCGGTGGCGACGTCGACAAACGGCAAGCGCGGCGTGGGGTGCCCCTCGAGGTTCGACGTGAACAGCCGCAGGTCGGTGAGCTGCTCGCGCGGAATGAGGCCGGCCTCGGACCACATCGCGTACAACAGCGGCGCCGCGTGGCCTTTCGACATGATCAGCCGGTCGGCCTCGGTGTGCTTCGGGTGCTTCGGGTCGAACCGCATCTGGGCAAAGAACAAGGCCGCCATCAGATCCGCCGCGGACATGCACGTGGTCGGATGCCCGCTGGCCGACGCCGTGGTCGCGCGGATCGATTCCTTTCGAAGGCGGGTGGCGATGTTCTTCAAGGACGAAAGCATTGACGCTTCAACCTGCAACGGAAGACCTCCAGAAAGGACGCGAAGACACGAAAGTTTATCAGTAAACTGAAGAGATGCGCCTCCTCCGCTACCTCTACATACTCGCGCTGGTCGTCTGGCTGGGCGGGATCGTGGTGGCTGGCGCGGTCGTCGCGCCGTCGATCTTCGGGGTGCTGCAGGAATGGAACCCGGTCGACGGGCGCGTCATCGCGGGCCGTGTCTTCGGCGAGGTGCTGCGGCGGCTGCACTGGCTCGCTTATGCCATGGGCTCGGTGATGTTCGTCACCCTGACGTTGCATCGTCTGCTGGGTGCGCGGCCCGAGAAATACGGCATTCGCGCCACCATCCTGGTGCTGATGCTGCTCGTGACGGCCTACTCAGGGTTCATTGTCACGCCACAAATCGGCGCGCTGCAGGGCGCCGTCAACGGTCCGATCGCGGCGCTGGTTGATGGCGACGCCCGCAAGGTTGAGTTCGATCGTCTTCACAGTCTGGCGAACATACTGCTCGCGGCATCCGTCGTTGGAGGCTTCGTCCTTCTCTGGTGGGAAGCCAGGGAGTAGGAACCTGGCGATCTCAGATCTCGGATCTCAGATTGCAGAAGTAAAGACGCATGCCACGCACGATTACCCTCATACCCGGCGACGGGATTGGACCGGAAGTGACGCGTGCGGTGGTGCGCGTCGTCGAAGCGACGGGGTTCACGCCGCAGTGGGAAACGTTCAAAGCCGGCGCCGAGGCCATCAACGAGCACGGCACCACGCTGCCGCCCGAGCTGCTCGCATCCATCACGCGCAACAAGATTGCGCTCAAGGGGCCGATCACGACGCCGGTCGGCACCGGGTTCACGAGCGTCAACGTCGCGCTGCGCAAGGCGCTCGACCTGTACGCCAACCTGAGGCCGGTGTGGAACCTGCCGTCGGTGCCGTCGCGCTTCCAGGACGTCGACCTCATCATCGTCCGCGAAAATACCGAAGACTTGTACGCGGGCCTCGAGCACACGGTCGTGCCGGGCGTGGTTGAGAGCATCAAGGTCATCACGGAGAAGGCGTCGACACGGATCGCGGTGTTCGCCTTCGAACAGGCGCGGCGCCGCGGGCGGAAGCGGGTGACCGCGGTGCACAAGGCCAACATCATGAAGCTCAGCGACGGGCTGTTCCTCGACTGCGCGCGCACGGTGGCCGCCCGTTACCCCGACATCCAGTTCGACGATCGCATCGTCGATGCCGCCTGCATGCACCTCGTGATGCACCCCGAGCGGCTCGACGTGCTGCTGCTGCCCAACCTGTACGGCGACATCGTGTCGGATCTGTGCGCCGGGCTGGTGGGTGGGTTGGGTGTGGTGCCGGCGGCGAACCTCGGCGAGGGCGGCGTGGGCGTGTTCGAGGCCGTCCACGGCACGGCGCCGGACATCGCCGGGCGCGACATCGCCAACCCGACAGCGCTGCTGCTCTCGGCGGTGCTGATGCTGCAGCACCTTCACGAAGATGCGCGGGCTGACGCGATCATGGCGGCGCTCAAGACAGTGCTCGCCTCTGGGCATGTCACCCCGGACCTCGGCGGTACCGCCACGACAACTTCGTTTGCCGATGCGATTTGCCGCGCGCTATCATCGGCGTAGTTAACCGTGGCCACAGACCCCTCGATCGCCGATGCCGTGCTGGCGCGTGAAGACGTCGCGCGCTTCCTCGAAGGCACGCACGGCCTGACGAGCGTCGACGCGCGCACGCGCGTCATGGGCTACCTGGAAGAGCTGAAGACGACGCAGCGCTACGAGCTCTATCGCGCGCTCGAGTACCCGCTCTACCCCATCCTCCGCAAGATCGATCGCATCTCCGAACACCAGAAGTTCGCCGTCGACGCGGCCGCGCAGGGCCGCATCGCCTACGCGTCGAACCACCGCAGCCACATCGACTATCTCGTCGAGCCGCTGGCGCTGGACGACGCGGGCATCCGGCCGCCGATCATCGCCGCCGGCATCAACCTGTTCGGCGGGCCGCTCGGGTTGATCCACAAGCACGTCACCGGCGCGCTGCCGATCCGCCGCAACATGAAAGACCCGGCCTACCTGATCACGCTCAAGGCCTACGTCAGCGAGCTGCTGCACAAGCACGACCTGTTCTTCTATCCGGAAGGCGGGCGCAGCTACAGCGGCGAGTTGAAACCCGCCAAGACCGGCTTGTTCAGCGCGTGCCTCGACGCCGGCGTGCCCGGGCTGAAGCTCGTGCCGGTCGCGGTGGCCTACGACCTGGTGCTGGAGGATCACGTCATTGCACGGCAGGGCGTGAAGCGGCGGCAGAAAGCGTTCAGCCGCGAGGTCGCCGAGCTGGTGCGCTACGCCGTGGGCTATCGCAGCCGGGCGTTCGTGACGTTCGGCCGCCCGATCGCCCTTGACGGCATCGACGGCGAATCACGCAAGGCGGTGATGGAGCTGGCCCGGCACGTGCGCGGCGAGATCGGCAAGCAGTACAAGGTGCTGCCGACGGCGGTGCTGGCGGCCGCGATGGTCAAGTCGATGTCGCGCGCCGACCTCAAGTCGGCGATCGACGGGCTGCTCGACACGCTGCGCGCGGCCAACGCCAACCTCAGCGTATCGTCGGCGGAAGAAGTGCTTGCCTATGCCAGCGAGCCGCTCGCGACCCGGAACATCATCGTGATCGAAGATGGACGCTACCGCGTGCGCGAGCGGAACGTCCTTCGGTATTACGCGCGTTCGATTGCGCACCTGCTGTCGCCCCCAGCGGCAACCCACTGATGGAGTGTACGACCGCTTCACCCAAGGGGCCGTTCCGCAGGAACGGCCGGTCGATGTGGGTCGAGCGACGTTCTCTCGCCCAATAGCAATGGTTAAGACGCTCCACTAGATGCTGGCAGCAACTTCGAAGGCATTCTTCCACGCACTCGCCCAGTTCCCGACGCTGCAGCGGCTGGCTTCCCGATACGGGATGGCCCCTCGACGGGGCTCGGGGCAAGCGGAAGGGTCGGGGTTCGCCCGGCGGTTCATCGCCGGCGAATCGATCGCCGAAGCGGTCGCCTGCGTTGCCGACCTGCCGAAGAAGGGGCTGCACCTGACGCTCGACTACCTGGGCGAAAGCGTGGCCTCGTCGGATGCGGCGGCGGCTGCTGCCGCCGATTACGTCAAGATCATCGAGGCGATCGTGGCGTCCGGCATCGAGCGCAACATCTCGCTGAAGCTCACGCAACTCGGGCTCGACGTCGATCGGGCGACCGCCGTCGACAACATGCGGCGGATCCTCGAGCCGGCCGATCGCCACGGGTTCTTCGTGCGCATCGACATGGAGAACTCGCCCTACACGGACGCCACGCTGGGCATCATCGAGATCTTGTGGCAGCAGGGGCATCGGCAGATCGGCACCGTCATTCAGTCGTACCTGAAGCGATCGGAGGCAGACATCCGGCACCTCAACACGCTCGGCGTGCGGGTGCGGCTGGTAAAGGGCGCGTACCGGGAACCGAAGACGGTCGCGTATCAGAAGAAAAGCGAAGTCGACGCGGCATTCGTGGATCTGATGCGGCTGCTGCTCGACGAGGGCACGTATCCGGCGATTGCGACGCACGATCCCGCGATGATCGAGGCGACGAAGGCGCATGCGAAGCAGCAGGGCTACACGGCCGATCGGTTCGAGTTCCAGATGCTCTATGGCATCCGGCGCGATCTGCAGGCGCAGCTGGTGAAGGACGGCTACCGCGTGCGCGTCTACGTGCCGTTTGGCA
This sequence comes from Acidobacteriota bacterium, assembly GCA_031429375.1. Classification (GTDB taxonomy): domain Bacteria; phylum Acidobacteriota; class Vicinamibacteria; order Vicinamibacterales; family UBA2999; genus 12-FULL-67-14b. Next base: position 14,989 of record JANOZI010000628.1, read on the forward strand.
AGCAGTGGTACCCGTATTTCATGCGCCGGTTAGGCGAGCGGCCAGCCAACGTCGCGTTCGTGCTGCGCGGAATTTTAAGGGATCAAGGCTAGAGGCCTTCAACCTCGCGCCACCGCGGCCCCCGGCGGTCGCCGCGGAATCGCGAATGCGAACGCGGTGCCCTCAGCGGCCGACGAGGATACGCTAATCGTCCCGCCGTGAGCGCGAATGATCTCCCGGGTGATGAAGAGCCCGAGGCCCAGGCCCGACGTCGAGGTGGTCTTCAAATCATTCGCCCGGCGGAATGGATGAAAAATGTGCGGCAGTACCGGCGGCGGGATCGGAGCGCCAAAACTGAGAATTTCGCCGAGGATGGACGTCGGCCCACCCTGCAGCATGACCCGGATCGGCTGGTCTGCCCGGCCGTAGCTGATAGCGTTTCCCAGGAGATTTGAGAAGACCTGGCTCATCCGATCCAGGTCCCATTCGCCGTGGCCCTCGCCGCTCAGTCGCAGATCGAAGCGCCGGCCAGTGTTCGCC
>JANOZI010000629.1:0-6150 GCA_031429375.1 Acidobacteriota bacterium
GGCGGCGATGGTCGGCGTCTTCGCGATCAGCCGGTGGATCTGCTTGCGGCGCGAGTTGGCGTCGAAAATCAGCTTGCCGTCCGGATAAAACGTCGACATCGCGCCGACCGTGCTGATGAGCACGCCCATCGGGTGGGCGTCGTAGGTGAAGCCCTCCATGAACTTCTTGATGTTCTCGTGCACCATGGTGTGCATGGTGATCGAGTGGTTCCACTCGTCGAGCTCTTTCTTGTTCGGCAGCTCGCCGAACAGGATCAGATAGGCGGTTTCGAGATAGCTGCTCGATTCGGCCAGCTGCTCGATCGGGTATCCCCGGTACATCAGGATGCCCTTGTCGCCGTCGATATACGTGATGTCGCTCTTGCACGCCGCCGTGTTCATGAACGCGGGGTCATACGTAAACAGTCCGCCATCGTCGCCGTCGGCCTTGATCTGTTTGAGGTCGGTGGCGCGAATGGCGCCTTCGGAGATCGGGATCTCGTAGCTCTTCCCGGTCCGGTTGTCGGTAACTGTCAGCGTGTCTGCCATAGGATGATCCGACTAATTTTAGCGGATCGTATCAACAATTTGGCAACTACGAACAGTGACGCTCGGCCAGACCGCGCGAGCCGACACTAGGACGGCGGTTCGATCCCCTGGTGGCGGACGTCGCGGGCCGAGAGGATGAAGATCACGTCTTCGGCGACGTTGGTCGCGTGGTCGCCGATACGCTCGAGGTGCCGCGAGATCAGGATGAGGTCGAGCGACGGCTCGATGGTCTCAGGATCCTGGAGCATGTAGGTCAGAAGTTCCCGGAATATCTGGCTCTTCAGCGCATCCACCACGTCGTCTTCCGCCAGCACCGCCTCGGCCAGCGCGATGTCGCGGCGCACGAACGCGTCGAGCGATTCGCGCAGCATCGACTGTGCGATGTCGCCCATGCGGGGAATGTCGATCAGCGGCTTGACCGGCGGGTGCTGCAGGTAACGCTGGCCCGCCTCGGCGATGTTGACGGCCAGGTCGCCGACCCGCTCGAGGTCGGTGTTGATTTTCACGGCGGCGACGATGACGCGCAGGTCGGCGGCCATCGGCTGGTGCAGCGCCAGCAGCTTGAAGCAGCGGTCGTCGATCTCGATGTGGAGGTCGTTGATCGGCTCGTCGCCGGCCAGCACCCCATTGAGCGCAGCGGCGTCGCGGTCGGTGATGCCGCGGACCGCCTCGCGCACCCGCTCTTCGGCCAGCCCGCCCATCGCGAGCAGCCGCTGCTTGAGCGTGTCGAGGTCGTCCTGGAAATGCCTAAAGACCCGTTCCATCAGCCGCACCTGCCCGTGACGTAATCTTCGGTGAGTTTTTCCGCCGGCGCCGTGAAGATCTTGTCGGTCCGGTCAAACTCGACCAGCCGGCCGAGCCAGAAGAACGCGGTCTGGTCGGACACGCGCGCCGCCTGCTGCATGTTGTGAGTGACGATGACGATGGTGTACTGCTTCTTCAACTCGTAGATTAATTCTTCGATTCGCTGGGTGGCGATCGGGTCGAGCGCCGACGCCGGTTCGTCCATCAGCAGGATCTCCGGCCGGATCGCCAGCGCGCGGGCAATGCAGAGGCGCTGCTGTTGCCCGCCCGACAGCGCGAGCGCCGACTCCTGGAGGCGATCTTTGACTTCATCCCAGATCGCCGCTTGCCGCAGGCTTTCTTCCACCCGGCCTTCCAGTTCCGCCCTGGTCTTGACCAGGCCGTTGATCCGCAGGCCATACGCGACGTTCTCGAAGATCGACTTCGGAAACGGGTTCGACTTCTGGAACACCATGCCGACCCGCCGCCGCAACCCGACGACATCGACGCCGGACGCGTAAATCGACTGATCGTCGATCAGCACCGTGCCCTCGACGCGGGTCTCCGGAATGATGTCGTTCATGCGGTTGAGCGTCCGCAGGAAGGTGCTTTTGCCGCAGCCGGACGGCCCGATGAAGGCCGTGACGAGGTTCGAGCGAATCTGGATCGAGATGCCGTCGAGCGCGCGCTTGGACCCGTAATAAAAGTTGAGGCCGTCGACCGCGATCTTCACCGGCGCGTTGAGCACCGCCTCGGTCTGGCCACGGCGGCGCGTCGCGACGCCGGCCAGGCTGGCCGGCACGGTCTGGCCTTCGGGGCTCATACCTTACCCCGGCGCTGGAAGCGATCGCGGACGACAACGGCAACGGCGTTCATGGTCAGCAACAATGCTAACAGTACAAGGATGCCGGCCGCCGCGTTGACCTTGAATTCCGGCTGCGGCCGCGACACCCAATTGAAGACCTGGATCGGCAGCACCGTGAACTTCGACCAGATGCCGTCGGGGGGAAACGGGATGTAGGTGAGCGCGCCAATCGTGATGAGCGGCGCGGTTTCGCCGATCGCCCGCGACAAGGCGAGGATCAAGCCGGTGAGAATCCCCGGTAGCGCCATCGGCAGCACCTGGTTCCAGATGGTCTGCCACTTGGTGGCGCCGAGCGCGTAGGAGCCTTCACGAATGGTGCTCGGCACGGTGCGCAGGGCTTCGCGCGTCGACAGGATCACGACCGGCAGGGCCAGCAGCGCGAGCGTGCTGGCACCGGCCATGACGCTTTGCCCCATCGCCATGAACCGCACGAACAACCCCAACCCGAGCAGGCCGTAGATGATCGAGGGCACGGCCGCGAGGTTCGCAATGTTGAGCTCGATGAACCGCGCCATCCGGCTACGCGTGCCGTACTCTTCGAGATAGACCGCGGCGGCGACGCCGATCGGCAAGGCCAGCGCGGCCGTGATCACGATCACCCAGATGCTGCCCATCAGTGCGTGATACACGCCCGCTTCGTCGGCGTTTCGCGACGCGATATTGGTCAGGAACTGCCAGCTCAGCCGCGACCCGCCGTCTTTCACGATGTCGAAGACCAGTACGCCAAGCGCCGCCAGCGCGATGACGAGCGTCGCCATCGAGATCGCCTTGAACAGCTGATCGGTCAGCTTCCTCATGCGTATTCCTCGCGGAAGCGCTCGCGCAGCCAGGTGCTGATCAAGTTGAGGCCGAACGTCATCACGAACAGCAGCATGCCCACCGCAAAGATCGTGCGGTACTCAATGGTGCCCTGCGGCGTGTCGCCGAGGCTGACCTGGACGATGTAGGCGGTCATGGTTTCGATCGGCACGAATGGATTGCCGGTGAGGCGCGGCTGCTGGCCGGCGGCGATCGCGACGATCATCGTCTCGCCGATGGCGCGCGACACCGCGAGAATGAAGGCGGCGGTAATGCCCGAGAAGGCCGCCGGCACCACGACCTTGAGCGCGGTCTGCATTCGCGTGGCGCCGAGCGCGTACGAGCCTTCGCGCAACCCGCGCGGCACCGCCTGCATCGCGTCTTCCGACAGCGACGACACCAGCGGCATGATCATGAGCCCCATCACCAGCCCCGGGCTGAGGGCGTTGAAGCCGGACAGCGTGGGAAAGACCTGCTGGAGAATCGGCGTGACAAACGTCAGCGCGAAGTAGCCGTAGACGACGGTCGGCACGCCGGCGAGAATTTCGAGCACCGGCTTGACCACGCGCCGCAATCCGTCGGGCGCGTACTCGCTCAGGTAGACCGCCGACAGCAAGCCCATCGGCAGCGCCACCACCATGGCGATGGCCGAGACGAGCAGCGTGCCCACGACCAGCGGGAGCACGCCGAACTTGCGGTTGGCGAACAGCGGCGTCCACTCGGTGCCGGTCAGGAACTCGAGGACCGGCACCTCCTGCAGGAATTCAAAGGTCTCGAACGCCAGAACGCCGATGATGCCCGCGGTGGTCAACACCGAGAGCAGGGCGCACAGGAACAAGACGCGCTCGACTATCCATTCGAGCGTCCGGGTGGACATAGGGCCGCGCTACTGCGCGCGTTCCTTGCTGAGCAGTTGATCGATCGTGACGCCGATGGTATTGACGCCCGAGAAGACCGATCCGGTCGTGCGCTTGGCGAAACGATCGCCCACCATCGTGTAGGCGGCGTCGCCGAGGCCGACGTAGTTGACTTCGCGAACCAGCTTGTCGGCGTTCGCCATGTAGAACTCGACGAACTTCTGCACCTCTTGACGCTCGGCCGCCTTCTTCGATACGTAGATGAACACCGGCCGCGAGAGCGGCTGGTAGGTTCCGGTCCTGATCGTCTCGGGTCCCGGCACGATCGGCCCCGCCCCATTATCCGGCTTCTCATCGTCCACCGGCACCAGCTTCAGGCGCGTCGAATTCTCTTCGTAGTAGGCGAACGGCAGGAAGCCGAGCGCCAGCTCGTCGTTGCTGATGCCCTGCACCAGCACGTTGTCGTCTTCGCTCGAGGTGAAATCGCCGCGGCTGGCCTTGGCCTTGCCGTTGATGGCCTCGGTGAAATAGTCGTACGTGCCGGAATCGACGCCGGCGCCAAACAGGTGGAGCTCGCGGTCGGGCCAGCCGGGCCGCACCTGGCTCCACTTGGTGGTCTTACCCTGCGCGTCGGGCGCCCAGATCTTCTTCAATTCGGCCACCGTGATCTTGTCGGCCCACGCCGCTTTTGGATTCACGGTGATGGCGATGCCGTCGTACGCGATGGGCAGCTCGACGTACTCGACGCCGGTTTTCTTGCACGCTTCGACTTCCGTCGCGCTGATCGGCCGCGACGCGTCGCTGATGTCGATTTCGCCGCGGCAGAATTTCTGGAAGCCGCCGCCGGTGCCGGAGATGCCCACGGTGACGCGGATGTTCTTGTTGGCCTTCTGGAATTCTTCCGCGACCGCTTCGCTGATCGGAAAGACCGTGCTGGACCCGTCCAGCGACACCATCGCGTTGGCCGATGCGGCGCCACCGCTTGACGATGGCGATGACGACGAGCCACCGCCGCAAGCCGCGACCGTGAGTGCGAGCGCTCCCGCAGACGCTCGCAGGATGTTGAGTGAGCGAAGGCGGAGCATGGGACGAAGGTGATGCAGCAACATGAACCCCAGCGTACTCGCTTGAGCGTTTCGCGCCAGTTTCTTGTGTGTTAATTCTTTGTTACGAAAGGCCAGGGTGCCTAAGGTGCCTAGGGTGCCAAGGGTGCTAGCGCTACGGCTGTGCTTTGATCGCCACCATCACGCGTTGAACGTTCTCACGTGCCTTTCGTTCAGCACGGCGATGCTTCGCCGCGCCCACGCCGCGAACAGCACGGGTCACAAGATCGCCAACCGGCAAGGACACTCGCACGATCTCACCGGGATGCTGTGGAGCGGTCAATGTCAGAATCCCGATTCTCCTGCGACCCGGTTCACTCCATAGTGGCGTGCTTGGCGTGGACCAGATGGGCGGATGCTGCAGGCTCGCACGGACGCGCTGAAGGGAGGCAGACGACTCAGGCTGCTGCGCCCACACGGGAGCCGCCATGCATAAGCACAAGACCCAGGCGTTGAGGATCAGCGCAAGTCTCACATTTCCCCTACGCGGCCATTCTATGCCCGTTGATCCCTTGCAACAACTGGCCGACGAAGGGAGCTGAGGCACTATCAGCCCTTGCAGGATTGTTGATTCGAGGGTGGCGCCGCCAGGCTGAGCTCGCTCGTGTCGGCGGCACCGAACGCCTGCTCATCGATGGCGTCGTTGTCGAGCATCCCCTCGAGGACGCGGTGCCGAAGAATTGCGGCCCCCGCCGCATCGCACCAGGGATCGGTGCGACGATTGGCCAGCAGGCCGGCGACCGTCGCCGCCTGTGGCAGCGTCAAGTGCGCGGCAGCTCGACCGAAGTAACCCTGTGCGGCGGCCTCAACGCCGCGATAGGCAGGGCCAAATTCGGCGCGCTCGGCGAGCGTGTCGATGAGCTCCGCTTTCGTCCACGATCGCGTCAGCCAGATCGTGGTGACCAGCCTGGCGTGGCCCCTGCGGAACGGCGCCTGCTCGAGGCCCGCGTCGCGCAAGTGCAAATCGGAGAGATATTCCATCGCCGGCAGCGCCGGCAGGTAGGTCCGGCACTGCGCGCGGCTGGCGCGACGCAGCGTCTCATCGCGCTCGCGCTGGGCCCGCTCCGAGCACAGCACATACTGTCCCATGTTGATGGGGTTGATCGGCTTGAGCTCGGTGGCGCGGCCGCCCTCGGCCCGGGCCCAGATGGCATCGCCGACGAGCGGCGCGACGTGGCTGGTGGCAGGGATCGGCCGTGGCGGCGACAGCCGCAGC
>JANOZI010000630.1:0-2046 GCA_031429375.1 Acidobacteriota bacterium
CGTCGCCTGGTCGCTCTTGCGGACGTCCGACGTCCACGGGATGTCGGGCCACCAATAGCCGCCACGCTGCAGGCTGGCGTCGAACGTCGAGCGCGACGTCAGCACCGACTGCCATTTGAACGACGGACCGATCAGCGACCACGAGTCCTGGTTCTGGGTCGATTCGAGCGGGACGAACCGGCTGGCCGTCCGATAGGGCTGCCACTTACGGCCGACCTGCGCCATCGCTTCGAACTTGTTGTTCTTGGTGACTTGATACGTGATCTTGCCCGTCGGGTCCTGCAGCTTGGTATAGAACTCCGCCTGCTCGCGATCCGACAGCCGGATGAAGCCGGGGATCAACTGGCCCGAGGAGGCGTCGCGATGGCTGGCGTAGAACCACAGCCGGTCGCGCAGGATCGGGCCGCCGACCTCGCCGTAGTAGTCCTTCTGCGCCGTGAACTTGTTCACGCCCGGCGCGTAACCCTTCTTCAACAGCCCGTCGGTGATGTTGTCGCTCTGGAAGTCGCCAGACTGATAGTTCGCCGATCCCACGCCCTTGAAGGTGTTGCTGCCCGACTTCACGATCAGGTTCATCGTCAAACCCGGGTTCATCGAATCGGCGCCCTTCGCGGCCGTCGTGATCTGCGCTTCTTCGTAGGTGCCGTAATCGCCGTAGGTCTGGTCCCAGATCATGCCGTCGTAGCTGACCACGCCGCCGCCGGAACGGCCGAAGGTGCGCGCCGCGGGGCCGGAGCCGGTGCCGAAACTGGAGCCGCCGACATCAAGCGACGTCGCATACAGACCCGGGATCAACGCGATCAATCCGGTGAGGCTGCGGCTGTATGGAATGTCGTCGAGCTTCTGTTGATCCCAGTTGACCGCGACGTTCGCCTTTTCGAGATCGATCGTCGGCGACTGGCTCGTCACGGTGACGCTTTCCTGCAGCGCCGCTACTTCCATCTTTCCATTGATGGTCGCCGTCGCGCCCGCGTTCAGGTTGACGCCTTCAACGTTCAGCGTGCTGAATCCCGGTAGTGCGAACGACACCGTATACGCACCGCGCGCCAACAGCGTGAAACGGTAGACGCCCTGATCATCAGTAACCGCCGTTCGCGCGCCGCCGATCATGTTGGGACTGGTGATGGAAACCGTCACCCCGGGCAGTGCGCCGCCGCTCGTATCGGTGGCGCGGCCGGTGATGGCGCCGGTCTGTTCTTGTGCCGCAGCGGGCATCGCCAGCGCCGCAAGCATCGCCAGGGCAGTCAGCCAGGTCGTGGCTGCTCTGTTCCAATTCATTCCATGCTCCTTGAAGTCTTTCAGGTGTTCAGCCGGGGCCCGCGGAGGCCCCATCAGACCGTGCATCTTACCGTATGGCTGGCCCCTACGACGCGGGTCTCGCACCTATAATTCAGGGATGCATCGAGCCGTTGTTCTCCTTTGCCTTGTTACTGCACTCGCGGTCACGTCGCACGCCCAGGGCCGGCCCGCGTGGCTCGATCCCTATCGCGGCAACGCCGACAAGCTGATAAAGGCGGCCACGGCCGACGAGTTTGCCTGGAACCGCCTGGCTGAGCTGACCGACACCTTCGGCCAGCGGCTCAGCGGATCCGACAACCTGAAGCGCGCGATCGTCTGGGCCGCGGAGGCGATGAAGCGCGACGGCCTCGAGAACGTCCATACCGAGCGCGTGATGGTGCCGCGCTGGGTGCGCGGGCAGGAGAGCATCGAGATTATCGAGCCGCCGCACCACGTGCTGCCAATGCTCGGCCTCGGCGGCAGCGCCGGCACCCCGCCCGCGGGCGTCGAAGCCGACGTCGTCGTGGTGGCGAGCGGCGACGAGCTGGCGAAGCGATCGAGCGAGGTGAAGGGAAAGATCGTCCTCTTCAACGTCCCTTATACGAATTACGGCGAGACGGTCGCGTACCGCTCCGGCGGCGCGCGCATGGCCGCCCAGTACGGCGCGGTGGCGTCGCTCGTGCGCTCGGTGGGACCCATGGGTCTTCGCACGCCGCACACCGGCGGGATGAATTACGGCGACGAGCCGGTCACCAGGATTCCGACCGC
>JANOZI010000631.1:0-5311 GCA_031429375.1 Acidobacteriota bacterium
GCCGCCATGCAGGTGATTGGGGCCGTTGTTGGTGGCGAGCGTGTAGTCGTGGCCGTCGAGCAGGAAGCGACCCCCGGCGATGCGATTGCCATAGCGGCCGATGATGGCGCCGAAGAACGGGTGGTCCTTCAGGTAGCCGCCGAGCGAATCGAACCCGAGCACGATGTCGCCCAACGCGCCGGTGCGGTCGGGCACCTTCAACGACGTGATGATGCCGCCGTAGGTGATGGCGCGCAGCTCCAACCCGCTGGCGTTCTGGAGGGTGAAGACTTCGACGGCGGTACCGTCCGCGGTCGTGCCGAAAGGGGCGCGGGTCACGGGTGGTGCGGCCTGGCAGCCGGCAACTGCCATTGTAGCGAGCGCGGTGAACACGCAAGGCCACCAAGACCCACAAGGCCACAGAGACATCGAGGACACAGAGAAGTCTTTTCTCAAAATTCAAATACAAATGCAAATGCAAATGCAAATACCAACGTACGACCCAGCGTCGCGCGCGATTTGGGGCAAGAGCTTTTTTCGAGAAGTAATTTCGAAAAAGATTCTCTGAGTCTCCGTGTCTCTGTGGCCCGTGATCCCGCGGCTTGGCGTAGGATGTCCCCGCCCCATGCTGGAGTTCCGAGGGTGATCAAATGAACATCTCACGCAGCGAATTCTTCCAGCTGGTCGCAGGCGGATCGGCTTGGCTGGTGTCGTCCGGCTTCGCGCAGAAAATCCAGCTCGCCGTCGCCGATACCGCGCGGCCGCTGCCGCTGACGGCCGTGCGACTTACTGGCGGGCCGTTGAAGCACGCGCAGGATCTCGATGCGAAGTACCTGCTCGCGCTGGAACCGGATCGGATGCTCGCCTTCTACCGCAAACTGGCGGGCCTCGAGCCGAAGGCCGCCGGATACACCGGTTGGGACAACGAAGGCCGGCAGCTGACCGGGCATATCGCCGGTCATTACTTATCGGCCGTGAGCCTGATGTGGGCGGCGACGGGCGACGCCCGCTTCAAGCAGCGCGCCGACTACCTCGTCAGCGAATTGAAGATCGTTCAGGACAAGCACGGCGACGGTTTTGCCGGGGCGCTGCAGGGCGTCAAGACCGCTTTCGCAGAAGTGTCGAAGGGCAACATCCGTTCGGCGAACTTCGATCTGAACGGGCTGTGGTCGCCGTGGTACACGCTTCACAAGACGTTCGCGGGGCTGCGCGACGCGTATCGCCACACCGGCAACCAGGCGGCGCTCGACATCGCGATCAAGTTTGGCAAGTGGGCCGAGTCGTATCTCGCGCCGATGGACGATGCGACGGTGCAACGCATGCTGGCCACGGAATTCGGCGGCATGAACGAGATGATGGCGGACCTCTATGCCGACACCGGCGACAAGAAGTGGCTCGATATGTCTTACAAGTTCGAGCACAAGGCGGTGCTCGATCCGCTGAGGCGCGGCGAAGACCCGTTGAGCAGCCTGCACGGCAACACGCAGGTCCCGAAGCTCGTCGGCGTGGCGGCGCGTTATGCCTATGCCGGCAACAAGAACGACGGCGCCGCCGCGATGTTCTTCTGGGATCGCGTGGTCAATCACCACACCTTCGCCACCGGCGGCCACGGCAAGGACGAGTACTTCCGCGAGCCCGACATGCTGGGCAACATCACCGAGGGCCGCACCGCGGAAACCTGCAACGTCTACAACATGCTGAAGCTGACGCGGAAGCTGTTTGCGCTGCAGCCCGACATCCGCTTCGCGGAATTCCACGAGCAGGCGCTGTTCAATCACATTCTCGGATCGATCGATTCGGAAGACGGCGCGACCTGCTACATGGTGCCGGTCGGTGCGGGCGTGCGCCGCGAGTATGCCGACATGAATCGCAGCTTCACCTGTTGCGTCGGCACGGGGATGGAGAGTCACGCGCTTCACGGCCTCGGGCTTTACTACGAGTCGGGCGACAAGCTCTGGGTCAATCTCTATGCGCCGTCGACGGCGCAGTGGGAAGCGGCCGGCGTCAAGCTCGAGATGGCGACGGGTTTCCCCGAAGGCGATGCGGCGACGATCACGTTCGAGGTGAGGACGCCGCGGGCGTTCACGCTGGCGCTGAGGCGCCCGTCGTGGGCGGAGGCCGGCTTCAGCGTGACAGTGAACGGCGCAGCCGTGGCCGCGTTGCCGAGCCCGGGCTCGTATGTCGAACTCTCGCGCACGTGGAAGACCGGCGACACCGTGTCGCTGCTGTTGCCGAAGACGCTCACGCTGGATCGGTTGGCCGGCTCGAAGAAGGCGGCGGTCGTCTGGGGGCCGCTGGTGCTGGCCGGCGATCTCGGCCCGGCGCCGCGGCGGCGCGAAGACGGCGATGGCGACGGACCGCGATTGGCGCCGCTCGAGCCGCCTGCCCTGGTCACCTCCCGATCGCTGACCGATCAATTGAAGCCCGTGCCCGGCAAGCCCGGGACATTCGTTGCGGCCGGCCTGGCGCGCACGCCGTGGAGCGCCGCGGCGATGGACGTCGAGTTCAGGCCGTTCTACGGCGTGCACCGCCGCTCGTACGCCGCGTATTGGGAGCTGCTCACGCCTCCCGAGTACGACGCCAAACTCGCCGCGATCGCAGCCGAGAAAACGCGGCAGGCCGCGCTGGCTGCGGCGACCATAGCCGCGCTCGTCAACATCGATCCCGCTGAAGAGAAGCCGTTCAACCAGCAAGGCGAAGAGTCCACCATCGTGCGGATCGACGGAAGGCCCGGGCGTCGCAGCGCCAGGTGGTTCTCGTATGACGTGCCGGTTGAGGGCACGAGCGCGGTCGCGCTGGTCGTCACCTACAACAGCGACAACCGGCGCGCGCGCAGCTTCGAGATCCTCGTCGACGGCGGGCCGGTGGGCGAACAGGCGCTGCCGCAAAGCAGCGTGTCGAAGTTCTACGACGTGCAGTACGCGGTGCCGGCCAGATTGATTGCCGGCAAGACGGCGGTGACCGTGCGCTTTCAGGCGACGAGCGGCAACGACATCGCAGCGGTGTTCGCGATCAGATTTATTCGCGGCTGACCCCGCTCCCCGCCCGCGATCGTGACTCCGGCACAAGCGCGCGGGGTTCGACGTGCGCGCCACCGCCAAGCTCGACGTGCACGTGACCATAGTGGCCCGGCACGTTCCACAGCACGCGGTAGCCCGCCTGCCGCATCGCGCGCGCCAGGCCCTCTGAATCAGACGAGTGCAGATCCACCGCCAGGCCCGCGTAATGCGTGGACCTTTGACTGTGGATGTGGTCGTTGGCCGAAACCAGGCTGACGGTATTACCCGTCCGCACCGCCCAGATGTCGGCGAGATCGAATATTCGCAGCGCGTCCCTCGACGTCAGGTGCACCGGCACCCGAAGCCCGCGGATTACTGCGACCCGGCTAAAGGGGGCAGCGTGTAGCCCTGCGCCGCGAGCAGCGCGCGCACGCCATCGAGCGCCTTTCCTTGTGATTCGACCGCCTCGGCCAGCCGGGCGTTCGCCGCCAGCAGCGCCGCGGTCGTGTGCCGATGTTCGTTGATCAGGAAGGCGACCACGCCGGCCGCCAGCATCCACGGCAACAGCGTGTTCTTGAATTCGACCCAGAAGTGCATTTCTCACCTCCCTAGGCATGCGCCATCACGTCGAGTTACGCGAGGGGAATTCGATTCGGAGCTGCGAACGACGCGCGTCCGGGGGAGGAGGCTGCATTATCCGCATTTTTAACCCACGGCGCAACGTCCGCGGGGCGGGCCCGCGGGTTTCAGGCCGGGCGCGTCACGTTTCACGCTAGGATTCCGCTTCATGAACAGCATGAATCGACGCGAGATGCTCCGGGTCGCCGCCGCCCTGGCCGCCACGTCCGCCTTCGGCTCCGGTGGCCAGAGCCTGTCCGCCGCGCAACCCGCGGGCGGAGCCGGTGACACCTCGCGGTTCTTTCCCGGGTTCAGATCGACGCGGGTCAAGACTTCCGGCGCCGAGATCAATCTCGTGCATGGCGGCTCAGGACCGCCACTGCTGCTGATGCACGGCGCTCCGCAGACGCACGTCTCGATGCGCCTGATCGCGGCCGACCTGGCGAAAGACTACACGGTGATCGCGCCGGACCTGCGCGGCTACGGTGACAGCAGCCAGCCGCCGGACGGCGACAACCACGCCAACTACTCGAAGCGCGCGATGGCGCTCGACCAGGTCGAAGTGATGAAGAGTTTCGGCTTCGACAGGTTCGCGGTGGTCGGCCACGATCGCGGCGGCCGCGTCGGGCACCGCATGGCGCTTGATCATTCCGACAAGGTGACGAAGCTGGCCGTGCTCGACATCATCCCGACCTATTACCTCTACACCCACGTCACGATCGCTTTCATCCAGGCCTACTTCCACTGGTTCAACAACGTGCGTCCGGCGCCCGCACCCGAGAACGATCTGAAGGCGCAATACGAGGCGCAGAAAGCGCGCGCGACCAACGACGTCCAGATCGAATACCTGCGGACGTCGAGCCGTCCCGAGAATATCCATGCGTTGTGCGAGGACTATCGGGCCGGCGCGTCGATCGACCTCACGCACGACGAGGCCGATCTCAGCAAGAAGATCGCCTGCCCGTTGTTGACGCTGTGGGGACTCAAAGGCCCGATGGGGCGAATTTACGACGTGCTGGCGATTTGGAAGGAGCGCGGCGTGAGTGTCACGGGCAAGGGCCTGCCTGGCGGACACAACCTGCAAGAAGACGTGCCGGCCGACGTGCTCGCGGAATTACGCCCGTTCTTGAAGCGCTAGCCGCTCATCCCTGGGATTTCCGCGTCCCGCAGCAATTTCATTTGACGTGCTACGTTCGTAGCACTATGCTCCTTTACGAATGCCACCGACCGAAAAACTGAGCCGGCGCGAGCGCGAAATCATGGACGTCCTCTACGCGCTCGGCGACAGCGCGACCGCGGAAGACATCCAGGGGCGCCTGTCGGACCCGCCGAGCTATTCGGCGGTCCGCGCCATGCTCGTCAAGCTCGAAGCCAAGGGCTTCATCAAGCATCGCGCTGACGGCCTGCGCTACGTCTATTCGCCGACCACCTCACGCGCGACCGCGCAGAAGAAAGCCGTCGGCCAGTTGATGCGCGTGTTCTTCGGTGGTTCGGCCAGCGAGGCCGCGGCGGCGCTGTTGAAGCAGGAACAATGGAGCGACGCCGAGCTCGAAGCCCTGCGCGCGCAGATCGAACACGTCCGCAAGCAACGGAGGCGGTCATGATCCCGGGCATTGCCGAAGCCGCGCTGGCCATGAGCCAGTCGATCGAGTTGTCGATTGTCGCCAAGGCCACCGCGATTGTGATCGCCGGCCTGATTGCGGTGCGGCTGGCGT
>JANOZI010000632.1:0-5154 GCA_031429375.1 Acidobacteriota bacterium
AGTGAATGGCATGCGGATAGCCGTCAAAGGCATCATCGAGCGCCGCGTAGGCGGCACGGATGATATCGGCGTCGTAGACGTAGCACGGCGTGCCGACGGCGGCGGCAATCTCCGAGAGCCGGCCGGTGGTTGCGTCTGGAGTGACCGAGGGAGTGGGTGACGCCACTGCCTCGATTCTATCGTGTCGACGGTAGAACGCTTCCCGGCCCGGCCCGCCAGGGACGGAATGGTATGATTCCGGTTCTGGGACCGATCGTCCGGCCCGCCGAAACATGCCCGATCCTGCGCCGGTATCCACTGATGCGATTGATGCCCTGATCCAGCGCTGCCTGGGCGGCGACCAGACCGCTTGGGAAGACATCGTCCGCCAGCACCGCCGCAAGGTCTTCAACATCGCGTACAAGTTCACCGGCCGCCACGACGAGGCTGAAGACCTTACGCAGGACGTCTTTCTCAAGATCTTCAAGTCGCTGCACACCTTTGACCGGCGTGCTAATTTCCAGACCTGGCTGGTCAGCGTCAGCCGCAACCTGTGCATCGATCACTACCGCAGCGTGCGCAAGGAGCGCGAGACCATCGACCGCGACGTCGACGCCGGGGAGCTGACGCCGTCGGCGCCGGGCCAGAACGCTTACCAGGCGCTCGAACAACGCGACCGGGTCGAGCTGCTGCGCAAGGCGATGGCGGAGCTGGCGCCGTCATTGCGTACGGCGGTGATGCTGCGCGACATCCAGGAGCTCTCGTATCAGGAAATCGCGGATCACTTGCAACTGCCGGAAGGCACTGTGAAATCTCGGATCAATCGCGGCCGCACCGAGCTGGCCCGCCAGGTGCAGCGGCTGCGCGAAGAAGACGAAAGGGTACCGGAATGAACCTCACGACCGACCGCTCTCAAGGCATCGCCATCGTCCGCGTCGGCGAGACGCGGCTGATGTATCCGCTGCTCGCGGATTTTTCCGGCGCGGTGATGTCGCTGCTGTCGGCCGGCGACAAGAAAGTCGTCATCGACCTGTCGAAGGTCACCTATGTCGATTCCGCCACCATCGGGTGCCTGATGGATTTGTATCGCCAGAGCTCGGCGGCCGGCGGCGAGCTGCGGCTGGCCGGCGTCAACAAGCGCGTCGAAACGATGCTCACCATGACCGGGGCGCACAATTTCCTGAAGATGTTCCCGGATGAGGCGGGCGCCCTCCAGAGCTTCGGGAGCTAGTCATGCGGAGCATCAAGACCACGTCCGGAACCGAAGTCGTACTCGACGGCGATCTGCTCGCTGTGCTCGAGGCGTTGTTCCACGAAGTCACGGCCAAGAAAGAGCTGGAGCGATCGTTCGAGGACCTGAACCGCGAGATCAATCACCTGATCGATCAACTGACCGACGACGAGCGGCGCGCCTACCTGGCAGAGAGCCTGTTTCTCAACCAGGTGAAGTACGAGAACGACAAGCTCGAGGCTTATTTGCGGAAGATCGGGAAGAAGGGTTAACGGCGTAGCGCGGAACTTTACTGACGGTGTAGCGCGGAACTTTAGTTCCGCGGTTTGCAGTTACAGTTAAAGAATTAATGTCACTGAATTACCAAGCCACCCGGTTTACCTGTTCGTGGCCCTGGTCGATCGGCGTCTTGCTGTGTGACGGCCGCATGGTCTGCGGCTGCGCCGACCCTTACGCAAAACGGGTGCTGGGCGACACGCGCACCTCGTCCGTCGCCGACATCTGGCGCGGCCCGATCGCCACGCAGCTTCGCACCGACATCAACGCCGGCGGCTCGACGTTCTGCGGCGACTGCCCGCTGAAGCTGCCGCTCGAACCGGACCAGGCCCCGCCGCAGCGCGACCTCGCCGTCAGCGCCATACCGGGGCGCCTCTATATCGAGTGCACTGCCGCCTGTAACATCTCGTGTTTCCAGGCGTGTTGCGCGCCCGAAACCGGCATCACCCGCACGCGGCAGGCGGGCATGCTCGACTTCGACCTGTTCACGCGGGTCATCGACGAAGCCGGGCCTACGCTCGGGCGGATCGACTTCTTCAACTACGGCGAGGCGTTTCTCCACAAGCGCGCCGTCGAGATGTGCGAGTACATCAAGACGAAGTTCCCGCACATCTACCTCTACACCAGCACCAACGGCCTGGCGTTCACCGAAGAAAAGGTCCGTCAGCTCGCGCGCTCGGGCATCGACGAAGTGACGTTTTCCCTCGACGGCTCCTCGCAGGAGGCCTACGTCCGCTACCGGCAGCGCGGCAACTTCGACAAGGCCATTGTCAATCTCAAGGCGTTGATCGACGAGAAGGCGAAGAGCGGCCGCGATGTGCCGTTCGTGAACTGGCGCTACATCCTGTTCAACTGGAACGACTCGGATGAAGAGATGGCGCGGGCCCGGAAGATGGCCGCCGACATCGGTGTCGATCGGCTGTGCTGGGAGCTCACCGACCACCCCGAAGACAGCTTTTCGCGGCGCTTCGCGCCCGGCACGTCCGACCATGAACAGATCAAGTACGAGGTCTGGGACGTGAGCGGTCTCGGCAATGCAATCCCGGGCGCAACACCGCGCGCCGAGATCGACGTGCGCACGGTGCTGCCGGACCTGCCGTTCCTGGCCAGGGCCGCGACGCCGCTGACGCTGACGGCTCACGTGAAGAACGTGTCGGGCCGCCCGTTTCGCGCGCAAGCCACGTATGGGCGGCGCCTCGTCCGCCTCGGCGCGCAGTTGACCGCCGCCGACGGCACGCTCCTCGATCGCGATTACGCGCGCGCGTGGTTGCCGGCCGACCTCGCGCCGGGGGCGCAAACCCGGGTTCAGATCGAATTGCCGGTGCCTGCGGCTCCCGGCCGCTACGGGCTGAAGTTCGATCTCGTCAGCGAGGGCATCGACTGGTTCGAGGCCTGTGGCTCGCCGACCACCATGCGCGAGCTGTGGGTGAGCGGAGCCGGCGCCGGCGCGACCGCGCGTGGGCGGTCGCGATCGGGCTGCTGACCCTCGCGTTCTTCATCATCACGCTGCGCCCGGGTGTCGGCGGGCCGGAAGATTCCCCGAAGTTTCAGTTCGTCGGCCGCGTGCTCGGCACGGCGCATTCGCCCGGGTATCCGCTCTACGTCGTCCTCACGTATCTGTTTGGATGGCTGCCGGTAGGGACGCTCGCGTTCCGCATCAATCTCTTCTCAGCGCTGATGGCGGCCATCGCATGTACGGGCGCTTTCGTGATCGCGCGCCAGTTGGGCGCGTCACGATCGGCGTCCGCGATCACGACGTTGGGCCTGGCAACGGGCGCCGGCTTCTGGCACAACGCGATCGTCGCCGAGGTCTACTCGTTGGCCGCGGCCCTCGTGGCGATCGTTGTCGCGCTGCTGTTGTGGTGGGACCGCTCGCACCGGCGAGCGCACCTCTACGCGGCGTGCGCGGTGTTTGCCGCCGGCCTGGGCAACCATCTCATATCGCTCGGCCTGTTGCCGGCCAGCCTGGCCTTCGGCATCTGGCGCGATCGGTCGGTCCTCACATTCCGCACGCTTGCCGTTGCAATCGCCATCGCCGCTGCCGGCATCGGGCAATACGCGTTCATCGTGCTGCGCACGGTGCAAGGCGCGCCGCACCTGCAATCGCGCGCCACCACCATCGGCGGGGTGTTCGACGTGCTGACCGCCGAAACGGAGGCGGTCGATCGCTTTCGATTCAGCATCCGCCAACTGGCCCTGAACCGCTTGCCGGAAGTCGCCACCGCAGTTCAAAACGAGATGGGCATCGTGGCGGTGGCGCTGATGGCGATCTCGATCGTGCTCGCCATCAGGCATCGCCGGGTCGAATTCGCCTTCGTCGCCGGTGCCGCGGCGGGCATGCTGGCCCTGATCATGAACTTGCGGGGTGACGATGTCGGCTTCATTGTGCCGGTCCTGGTGCTGCTCTGGCCGCTTGCGGCGTGCGGGTTGACCTGGCTCGTCGCGTCGTCGCGCCGCTTCGGGCGGGCCGCGCCGGCCGCCTTGATAATCGCGGCGCTCTTCATGCCCGTCTCACATGTGCTTGCGAATCGCGCGGAAATCGAGACCTACAGGTCACCCGACGACGTGCGAGGGCTGCAGGCGCTGTACGGTTACCTGCCTGCGAACGCGGCGGTTGTGGCCGAAGACTTCTGGCACGGGCATGTGTTGAGGTATTTCCACTTCTCCGGCGAGTTCGAGCCGGACCCGAACCCGCGCGTGATCGGCAACGACCCGTTCGATGTCAGGAAAGCGGTCGCCGATGGCTTGGAGGTTTACGCGTTCCAGCCCGCCGTCCCCTGGCTCGAAGCGTGGGGGTTGGAGTTTCGTGAGGCGGCGCTGCCGCGGCCCTCGATCGCGTCGTGGATCGGCACGTTGCCGAGCGGCACGACCGTAGCGGTTGCCACCGCAGGACGTCCGCTCCCGGTGGAGTGGCTCGCGGACCAGGCTCGCCTGGCCGGTGGACGGCCCGCCACCTTCGGAACCATGACATGGACGGTCGGGCGCACAGGCGCGCACGTCGATCAAAATGATTTGCAGTCGGTCGCTGACACCACCGACCTTGCCAACCACTTTCTATTGCGATTGCAGTCGAATGACAGCGGCGCGCGGATCGCCTCGGGCGACGATTGGCTGGCGTCGGTCGATCGCGGCCTCGTGCTCGTGACGGTCTCGCCCGACGGAGTGCTCGGCCAGCGCTGGCGCTTCTCCGACCGCGAGCCGCTCGCTGTTCCCACCGTGCCCGCGGTGTTCGTGTACGCCGGCGAGATCCCGTGCGTCACGCTGCCGGCGGGCGAGACCGTTGACCTGTCCGGCATCCTTCGCAACGGCGCCTTGCTGGGCACGTTGGAACACGACGGCGAGGCGGCGATCGACGTGCGGTTTGATCATGACGCCGCGACCGTGTGGCCCCGCACGATCCAGGGACGCGGCCGCACCAGGATCGAAGCGATCGACACGCATACGCGTCGCCTGCTGGTCGAACGCCATCGACGGGACCGGCAAGTGTTCGCGCTGGCGATTGATTCGCCGGCCACGGGGATTACTGCCCGGCTCAAACCCGGCGGCGAGTTTTCGGCGATTCGCGTGTGCCAGGCATTGCCGCCGTGGCTGCCGGAGACCGGAAGTCTCGGCGTCGGCCCGTCAGAGAATCGCCGATTCGGCGTCGGATGGCACGACGCGGAGCGGCC
>JANOZI010000633.1:0-8773 GCA_031429375.1 Acidobacteriota bacterium
CCCGCAGCCCCGGCCGCACCGGCGCCCGCGGCACCCGCGGCACCCGTGGCCGCCGCGAAGCCGGGCGCGCCTGCTGCGACCGTGCCGCCGCCTGCAAGGGGAGCTGCTCCAGTTGCCGCGCCGGCGGCACCGGCCGCCGCACCTCGCGCGGCCGCGGCGCCACCGCCTCTTCCGGCACTGCCGCCGGCGGTGCCGACCGCGCCGTCGCCGGTGATCGCCACGGTGCTCGACGCAGCCGTGTCGCAATCGCCGGCGAGCCTCGTGGGCGCGCTACAGGGACGCGTGGCGCAGTTACTGAGCGACCTGTTGACACGCGGCGTGCGCACCCCGGTCAAGCTGACCGCGCCGGCGACGAAGACGCCGTATCGCGGCGCCGATGCCGAGTTGCTGCGGCTGCAGGAGGAAGTGATCGGGCTTGCCCTGGAAGCGCTCGGCACCGCGCCGCCGGCGAAGACCCAGCCGCCGCCCAAGTAACCGCCTCATGTCCCGTACTGCGTCGCTTACGCCTCTGACATCCGCGCAACTGCGCGAGCTCCCGATGCTGCGCGAGCTGTCTGCCGAGGCGCGCGAGCTGCTGCGGCCGCTGCTGTTCGGCTGCAGCTTCAGCGCCGGCGATCAGATCCTCGCGGCGGGTGAGTACATCGACGGCGCGTATTACCTGGCCGAAGGAAAAGTGACTGCGCAGGTACCGCCTGCCGCGGGCGCATTCGTCGCGCCTGCGCAGATGGTGATCCAGGATGTGCCCGGCACGACGCTGCCCGGGGCGAGAGTAACGATCGAGGCCGGCGAGATTTTCGGCGAGGGCAGCGCGCTCACCCGATTCCCGATCGCGGTGGATTTCCATGCCGCGACGAACGTGTCCTGCGTCTTGATCAGGACCGCGGCCTTGCGTGCGATGTTCGACATGCCGGAGCTCGCGCCGTTCAAAGCCACGTTCGATCGCATTTACAAGGAGCGTACCCTCCGCGCCCATCTGCAGCGCACCGGGCTCTTTGCCGGCGTCGACCGGGCGATCATCGAAACCCTGGTCAGTCGTGCCGAGCTGCTGTCGTTCAAGCCGGGCAAGACCATCGCACAGGAGGGCGGCCCGTGCGACGCCTTTTACCTCGTGCGCGGCGGCTACATCAAGGTGAGCGCGCGCAGCGGCAATGCCGACGTGACGCTCAGTTACCTTCGCATCGGTGACTCGATCGGCGAAGCCGCGCTGCTGCTGAACGAGCCGTGGCCGTTTTCGTTGACCGCCATCGAAGATGTCGAGCTCGTCAGGATCTCCCAGGACGATCTCCGCCGCCTGCTGCCGGAGGCGGCGCTCGATCGGCGGCTGTGGGACACGCTCGTGCAGCGACTCCAGCAGCGCGGACAGGTGCTGGCGGATCCGGTGTCGACCGAGCCGCTGGCGCTCGCGGTCGCGACGGGGCTGATTCGCGGTGAAAGCGTGCTCCTCATCGACCTGGACACCTGCGTGCGGTGCGACGAGTGCGTGCGTGGCTGCGAAGACGCGCATGACGGCGTGCCGCGGTTCGTGCGCGAAGGGGCGAAGTTCAAGAACTTCACCGTGCCGACGGCCTGCTACCACTGCACCGATCCGGTGTGCATGGTCGGCTGCCCGACCGGCGCGATCTCCCGGCCGCTCGGCACCCTCGAGGTCGTTGTCGATCCGGCCACCTGCATCGGCTGCCTCAACTGCGTGCGCCGCTGCCCGTGGGGCAACATCCTGACGGTTCCCTTCGACAGCCCGCGCGTCGGCGAGCCGATCGAGCTTGCGACCAAGTGCGATCTCTGCATCGGACGTCCGGAAGGGCCGGCCTGTGTCCAGATGTGCCCTCACGGCAGCGCCCGGCGCGTCAACTTCAAAGACGACGCGCAAGTCGCCGCACTGTTTGGGGGCTGATCCCGATGAGGATGCCGCCCTTCATGCAATCGTTCTCCGCAACGGCGCGTTACGCGCTGCTGGCGGCGGCGATCAGCCTTGCGCTGTTCTTCGGCCTCAGTTGGGCCTGGCCATGGCAACCCGGCCGCATCGGCGGCCTCGTGTTCGGCACGCTGGCGGGCCTGCTGTTCGTCAACGCCGGCTTGTATCCCTGGCGGCGGCGCTGGCGCACCAGGCCATGGGGCACGGCGCAGCGCTGGTTACAGCTGCACGTCTACGGCAGCGTGCTGGCCTTTCTGTTCGTGCTGATCCACGTCGGCTTTCGCTGGCCCGCGGGGATGATGGGATGGCTGCTGCTGCTGTTGTCGTTCTGGGCCACTGCCACCGGACTATTGGGCGTCTGGATTCAACGGACGGTCCCGCCGATGATGGCGCGTCGGCTCACCGTCGAGGCCATCTACGAACGGATCCCCGAACTGGTGCGCGCGCTCGTCGCCGAGGCCGACGAGCTGATGGCCGGCGCGCCCGATTCGCTGGCCCGCGCCTACGCGGGCGAGATCCGGCCGGTGCTCGAAGCGTCGCGTCCCAGCATGCAATGGCTCACGGCATCCGCGCCGACCGTGGCCAAGTCGGCCGAGCCGCTGAACAAGATCCGGCCCTTCGTTGCTGAAGCGGATCGCGCGCGGCTCGACGATCTGGAATCCATTCTCCAGGACAAAGTCGATCTCGATGCGCAACTGAGCTTTCAGCGGATTCTTCGCGGCTGGCTGATCCTGCACGTGCCACCGGCGATCCTGTTGATCGGCTTGCTGGCGACGCACGTGTTCGCCGTAGTGTGGCACTGAGATGCGGATCCGTGAGCCCGGCACCTCGGCGAAGATGCGGACGAAGAAGTTCGTCTACCCGGACCGCAGCCGCCGTCTGCTCGGCATCGGGCTGGCGAGTGGCCTGATCGTGCTCGTGGGCTCGATGGTGCTCTACCTGGCCGGGCAGCGCGCAGTGCTGTCGCCCGGAGATGTGGCGGCGCATCACGCCCGCATCGATCTCAAGTGCGCGCAGTGTCATACGACGGGTTCCGGCGTGGCGGCGCTGCGCTGCGAGCGCTGTCACGATCCGGCCGGATCCGATCGCATGCTGCATTCGGCGCACGTCCTGTTCGGCAGCGGCGATCGCCGTCTCGCCGATCGCGCGGAAGATGTCGGCTGCGCGACGTGCCATACCGACCATCGCGGCCGCGACTTTGCCTTGACGAACGTCGACGACCGCGAATGCGCCACGTGCCACGGGTTTCGCGGGTTGCGCGGGCATCCCGAGTTTGCCGTGGTCCGCGCGCAGGCGTCGGCCGGCGTGGGCATCGACTTCGATCACGATCGTCACATCGTCGAGGCGCAGAAGGCCAAAGGCGCCGCGTGCCAGACGTGTCATGAGCAAACCGGCGACCGGCGGGCGTTCCAGCCGTTGAATTTCGATCGGCACTGCGCGAGTTGTCACCTGAAGAGCGGGTTGTTCGACAGCGAGACCGACTTCGTGGCGCCCGAGTTCGTGGTGGCGCCGTCCGAGGTCCCGCCGTCGGCCCTCGGCGGCAGCCAGGTGACGTTGAGCCCGGGACCGCGCGGCAAGCTCAAGGCCACCGGATTGCGCCACCGGGACGGCTGGATGCTGTACAACGCCGCCCGCCTGCGGCGGGGCATCGATCGAGAGGGCGACGAAGCGGAACGGCTCGCGCTGCGAGCGAGGATTCAGTATCTCGAACAGATCGATCGCACGCCGGCGCCGCGCGCCATTCCAGAAGCCGAGCTCGATGCCGCGATTGCCGCGTTGCAGGACGAGATCGCCGCGATCGATCTGCGTCTCGCACCACGGTCGGGCACTGACGAAGACGTCACCGCGCTGCAGGAGTTGACGGCTGCCACGCAAGCCGTCGCCTCGAGCCTGGCGGCGGTTGGCGGTCCGATCGTGCAACCGTCGCCTGCCCCTGCCTCGGCCGCCGCCAATCAGCCGGACCCTGAGGCTGATGCGCGGCTGGCGCGCCGCAAAGCGGAACTGCTCGCGTTGATCGACGCGATCGTGCAGCGGGCCCCGAATTCGCCGGCGGCCAGGCGCGCCACGGAACTGCGCGGCGAAGTCGAGCGGTTGGCGGTTTCGGGAGGCGAGTCTGCGCCGGGTGATTCGAACGCGATCGCCGAGCGCCTCGATCGGCTTGGCGACCTGCTGTTGCCGGTCCGCGGCGTGCCCGACGCCGGCGTGCGCGCTGAACTGGGCGGCATCGAGGGCATCAGGCAGCTGGCGATCGAGCGCGCCGGAGGCGGGCTGTCGCGGGAAGAGTTCGAGGGACGCCGGCGGGAATTGCTCGGGTTGCTGGACGGCATCGAGCAACGCGCGGGCGACGCCGTGCGTGCGCGTGTCACCATGCTTCGCCAGAGCGTGATGGCGCTTTCGCCCGGCACTGCCGGCGATGAGGATGCGTTGCGCCGCCGCAAGCAGCGGCAACGGCAACTGGATCGCCTCCTGATCGAGCGCGAGCTGGCGGCGTCGAAGGGCGATGCCGACGACCCGCCGTCACAGGACGCCTCGATCGATCGCGCCGAGCTTGGCCGTGTTCTGGCGCAGTCGCGGGCACGGCTCGCGGAAGTCGAGCGGGCGCCGCGCATGAGCGCGCCGGCCACCGAAGACGAGCGCCTCGCCCGCGCCAACGCGCTCGAGTCGCTACTCGCCCCCTGTTTGAAGTGCCACGAGCTCGACGCCAGCCGCGCGCGCATGGCGGCCGTGCGGATCGCCGAACCGGTGATGTCGCGGTCGGTGTTCAACCACGCGCCGCACGTGACCGACACCACCTGCGAGTCGTGCCACGCCGGGGTGCGCACCAGCAAGTTTGCGACCGACGTCAACGTGCCCGGCGTTGCAGAATGCCAGACTTGCCACAAGCCGTCGCAGGTGCGCGCGACGTGCGCGACGTGTCACGTCTACCATCCGCCCTCGGCCGTCAGGCTCGCGGTGTCAGAGCGATGAGCGGGCAACTTCTGGTTCGGCGCGACGATGGCACCATCGAGACGGTTGCGGTGAAGGGCCCGATCCGCATCGGCTCGGCGCCGCAGAGCGAGCTGCGCATCGAGAGCGACGGAGTGTTACCGCTTCACGCAAATGCCGGCTTCGAGGCGGGCGAGTACTGGATCCGCAACGCCGGCAACGCCGGTGTCGCCGTCAACGGCGAAGTCGCCGTCGAGAAACGCACGCTGCGGCATCTCGATGTGATTACCGTCGGTCCGGGTGTGCACGTCATCTTCTCGACGACAGCGGCACCACTGCCGGCGCAGCCCCGATCCAAGCGTACGGTTGCTCCCTCCGTTCCTGCGCCGCCTGCGCCGCCGACGAAGATGACGGCAGTGCTCGCTCGACCGGATGCTGCGGCGGCCTTTAAGCCCGCGGACAACACCATCATCGGCGTCGCACCTGCTGGCGTGGCGCCACAGTTCCAGCCGGTCGACGATGCCGATCCGGCGAACACCATCATGGGCTCGGCGCCGCCTGGCATCGCGCCCAAGTTCCGGCCGCTCCAAGCCGACGCGGACGCGCCGAACACCATTCTTGGCCAGGCCAGCCCTGTGGTTCCGCCGAAGTTCCAGCCGGGCGCGGAACCCAACACCATCATCGAGCCGGCCAATCGCGGTGCCGTGCCGAAGTTCAAGGCCCCCTCGCCGGACGAGACGGTCAATCAGCCCGCAACCTCATCGCCACCGCCGCCGGCGGTGCGCGCGAAGCCTTCGGCTGCGCCGGCAATCAAGGGCGTGGCGCTCCGCGGGATTGGCGGTGTTTTGAATGCGCCACTCGGGCGGTCTGTGATAGGCCGGGGCGCGACGGCCACGATTCGCATTGACAGTGAGGAAGTGTCGAAGGTACATGCCTTTCTGGATGTGACGGCGACGGAGGTGACCCTCACCGATCAGAAGAGCGTCAATGGCACCACGGTCAACGGCACGCCGGCGCCGGGGCCGCGGCGACTCGTCGAAGGCGACCGCGTGTCGTTTGCGACGTTCGAGTTCCGCGTGGAGTTTGTCCGAATGGACGGTAGCGAATGAGCCGAGTTCTCGCATCTGTCGCGTTGTGCCTGGCGCTGCTGCCGGCGGCGTCGCCGGCGTTGGCGCAGGGTGCGCGCGCCATCGTGGCCGGCACCGTGAAAGACAGCCGGGGCATCGCGCTGCCGCGCGTGACGGTGACGGTGCGCAGCAAAGAGTCCGACACCGAGCGTCAAGCCGTGACGGCGCCTGACGGCACCTTCGCGGTGGGCGGCCTCGCGCCCGGGGTGTATGTCATCTCCGTGCAAGACACCGGCGTCGTGCCATTTCAGCGCGAGGTGACGGTTACGGCCGGCGAGCGGACGGCGCTCGAGATTGCACTGAGCTATACGGTGGCGGACTTCGTTCCCGTGCCCGATCGCTGGCAGCTGCGATTCCCTGACTGGACACGCTACCAGGGGCAGGACGGCGAGTATCCGTTGGTGCGCAATCGCGGCCTCGATCCGTACGATCAAAACGTGCTCAAGGGCGATCTCCCGATCATCGGCAACGACATCTTCATGGTGTTGACCGCGATTTCGGAAACGCCGCTCGAATACCGTGTCGTGCCGACGCCGTCCGGCGTCAGCACCGAGCGGCCCGGCTCGGAAGCGTTCTTCGGCGACGGCAGCCAGTACGCGATCCTGCCAAACGCGATTGTGTCGTTCGAGTTGTTCAAGGGCAGCACCGCGTTCAAGCCGCGCGACTGGGCCTTGCGCATCACCCCGCAGTTCAACCTGAACTACGTCAACCTGCGCGAGCGCAACGGCGTCAACGCCACTCCGGAAGCCGGCATCACGCGGCGCCGCCAGCACGTCGCCCTGCAGGAGGCGTTCGGCGAGGTCAAGCTCGCCGACGTCGGCCCCCACTACGATTTCATTTCGGTGCGCGCGGGCATCCAGCCGTTCAACAGCGATTTTCGTGGTTTTCTGTTCCGCGACACCAACCTCGGCGTGCGGGCATTCGGCAACTTCGGCAGGAACCGCAACCAGTGGAACGCGGCGTATTTCGATCAGCTCGAGAAGGAAACCAA
Organism: Acidobacteriota bacterium; assembly: GCA_031429375.1. Classification (GTDB taxonomy): domain Bacteria; phylum Acidobacteriota; class Vicinamibacteria; order Vicinamibacterales; family UBA2999; genus 12-FULL-67-14b. The sequence goes on from JANOZI010000633.1 coordinate 6,956, forward strand.
CAGCGAGCTGAACCTGCTCGAGCGCCGCAACCAGCGCGTCTTGATCGCGAACTTTTATCGCCAGGACTTCCTGACCCCCGGCTACACGATCTCTCCGAGCGTGCACGCCAATTTCGACGATGGTGAAGAGTTCTTTTTCGACGCCAACGGCTTCCTGGCCCGCCCGTCGCCGATCGGGCTGATCAGGCCGCACAAGGTTCACGCCTATTATGCCGGCCTGGGCGGTGACGGCCACTGGGGCCGCCTCAACGTGACGCACCAGTTCTACCAGGCCTTCGGCACCGACGACTTCAACGGCGTGTCGGGGCAGCCGCTCGACATCAACGCGCAGTTTGCCGCGGTCGAGTTTTCCATCGACAAGGACTGGTACCGCCCCCGTGTCTCGTTTGTCTACGCGTCCGGCGACGCCGACCCTGATGACGACACGGCGAAGGGGTTCGACGCGATCTCGGACAACCCGAACATCGCCGGCGGCCCGTTCAGTTTCTGGCAGCGGCAGGGCCTGCGCCTGCCGCAGACGGGGGTCGGCCTCGACGGCCGCGCCAGCGTGTTGCCGGCGCTGCGCAGCAGCAAGAGCGAAGGCCAGGCCAGCTTCGTGAATCCGGGCGTGCTGATGCTCAATGCCGGTGTCGACGCCGAGTTGACGACCAAGCTGAAGTTGATCACCAACGTCAACCTGTTACGCTTCCATCGCACCGAAACGCTGCAGCGGCTGTTGTTCCAGGGCGACATCGACAAGGCCATCGGCATCGACGTGGGCGGCGGGTTCCAGTATCGCCCCGCGCTCAACGACAACATGGTGATCACGGCCGGCGTCACGGCGCTGCTGCCGGGCACCGGGTTCAAGCAGATCTTCGCCGACAAGGTCTTGTATTCACCATTCCTTGTCCTGACGTTGATGTACTAGGTGACCTGGAGCCTGATTGTGATCAAGCGTGCTTCATCGAAACCGTCCTCTTGGCTGGTAATGTCGATGCTGGCGTTCCTGCTCGCGCTCGGCTGGAGTGTGGCGTCGGGACGCGCCAGCGCGGCGGACCAGGCCACGCCTCCGGCGCAGGCGGCGCCGGCCACGCTCAACAGCCAGTCGCAGGCCGACGCCGATCGCAAGAGCGCCGGGTGCCTGACCTGCCACAAGCCCGATTCCGTCTCGATGCACAAGGACGGCGTGCGGGCGGGCTGCACCGACTGTCACGGCGGTGACGCTGCGGCTGGGCGCGAGCCCTCGATCGCGCGCGGCACGCCGCGCTTCGACGAGATCAGGTCGAGGGCGCACGTCGAACCGAGTCTCGATATCTGGCGGACCTCGGCCAACCCCGAGAACGTCTGGTACCGCGCGCTCGAAGAGCGGGCCGACTTCATTCGCTTCGTCAACCCCGGTGACCTCCGGGTCGCCCAACAGACCTGCGGATCGTGCCACGCCGAGGAAGTCCGCAACGTGTCGAAGAGCTCGATGCGGCACGGCGGCATGCTGTGGGGCGCCGCGCTGTACAACAACGGCTCCTATCCGATCAAAGACACGCAGTTCGGCGAGGTCTACACCGCCGACGGCAAGCCGGCGATTGTCAACACCGTGCCCACACCGACGCCGTTGATGACCGAGCGGCAGGGCATGCTCGCGTTTCTGCAGCCCCTGTTTCCGTTCCAGGTCACGCAGCCCGGCAACGTGCTGCGGGTCTTCGAGCGCGGCGGCCGGCGCCCGCTGGAGGTTGGCAATCCCGATCCCGAGGAAGAGCCAGGGCGGCCGAAAAACCGCTTGAGCAATCGCGGGTTCGGCACGTTGAACCGCACGGATCCGGTGTTCATCGGGCTGCAGAAGAC
>JANOZI010000634.1:0-6536 GCA_031429375.1 Acidobacteriota bacterium
GCGGTCGATCGCGCCCACCGCGCCGGCATCGTCCATCGCGACATCAAGCCAGGCAACATCATGCTGACCAAGGGCGGCAGCAAGCTGCTCGATTTTGGCATAGCCAAGGCGTCCGTGCCCGTCGCGCCGCGGGATGACACGACGCAACATGCACCGAAGCCGCTCACCGAGAGCGGACTCATCCTCGGTACGATTCAGTACATGGCGCCCGAGCAGATCGAAGGCGGATCGATCGACGCGCGGACCGACCTCTTCGCCTTCGGCGCCGTGCTGTACGAGATGGTGACGGGCCGGAAAGCATTTGAAGGCGCCAGCCAGGCCAGCGTGATGGCCGCCATTCTCGAACGGCAGCCGCCGCGCCTCTCGACGGTGCAGCCGCTGGCGCCCGAGACGCTCGACCGGATCGTAGCGACGTGCCTGGAGAAAGACCCGGACGATCGCTGGCAGACCGCGCACGACGTCAGGCTACAACTCGAACACATCGCGATTGAGAAGCTGGCGAAGACGACAGTGGTCAACGTGCCGGTGCGGCAGATTCATCGCGAGCGCCTTGCGTGGTCGATGGCCGCCACCGCGGCCGCGGCCGCGCTGACGCTCGCGGTGCTGTACTTCGGTCGTGCACCCACCGCCAGGCCGCCGATCCGGTTCATAGTGCCACCGCCTGAGGGCAGCGCCTTTACCGGACCGGTCGCGACGGTGCCGGCGACGCAACTGGCCCTGTCGCCCGATGGTCGTCGGCTCGTGTTCGTGGCGTCGAGCACCGAATCGCCTGCGCTTCTCTGGATTCGGGACATGGACGCACCGTTCCCGCGTCCGCTGCCCGGAACTGATGACGCCTCGTACCCGTTCTGGTCGCCAGATAGCCAGACGGTCGGCTTCTTCGCAAACAGTAAGCTCAAGCGCGTGGACCTGCTGGGTCGCGCGCCTCAGATTCTCTGCGATGCCCCGGAGCCCAGGGGCGGCACATGGAATCGAGATGGCCTCATTGTGTTTGCCTTCGGCAACAACGCGCCCCTCAGCCGCATTTCCGCTTCCGGGGGAACGCCGACCGCCGCCACCGTACTGAATGCCTCGCGCGGAGAGGTTTCTCATCGCTTTCCCGAGTTCCTTCCCGACGGCCGTCATCTCCTTTATCGAAATCGCAACACGCAACGAGAACATGACGGCGTTTACGTGACGTCGCTCGGTTCTTCCGAGACGCTCTACCTGGTGGATTCGCGATGGGGTGCCGCCTATGCCCCGCCCGGCTATCTGCTCTTCCTGGCTGGTGGCACGCTGATGGCCCAGCGATTCGATGCCAGCAGCATGCGGCTCGACGGCGGGCCCTCACCCGTGGCCGAGCGAGTCGGCGGCGCCACAACGGATTACGGGGCGTTCTCCGTTTCGGACACGGGCGTGCTGGCCGTTGCCGGGACCACCAGTGTGCCTGCACAACTGACGTGGTTCGACCGAAACGGGACGCGGCTGGAGGTCGTCACGCCTCCCGGAGACTATGTGACATTCCGGCTGTCGCCCGACGAGCGGCGCGTGGCCTTTTCTCGGGTCGATCTCGAAACGAACACGCCAGATATCTGGGTGCTCGACCTCGCGCGCGGCGCCTCTTCTCGCTTCACCGTTGATATCGGATTGGATACCCACCCGGTGTGGTCACCGGACGGCAGTCGGATCGTGTTCCGCTCCTATCGGGCCGGGATCGGCGAACTGTACGAAAAGGCTTCCAGCGGCGGGCAGAGCGAACAGTCGAAGACGACTTCGGGGTTCGACAAAACCCCGACGGATTGGTCACGAGACGGCAGCATCGTCGTGTATGGGCAACAGGCGTCCGACGCCGCCTCGCGCTTCGATATCTGGACCCTCCCGCTCATCGACCAGAAGCCGAGCCCGTATCTGGTCACGGAGTTCACCGAGATGCACGGGCGCCTGTCGCCGGACGGCCGTCTGATGGCGTTCGCCTCTGACGAATCCGGCCGGTTCGAGATTTACGTCCGGACGTTTCCCGATCCCAGAGGCAAGTGGCTGATTTCGAGCAGGGGTGGTTCCGAACCGGTCTGGCGCAAGGACGGGAAAGAGTTGTTCTATGTGGGCCCCGACGGAGAGCTGATGGCGGTTTCGGTCCGAACAGACCGCGCCTTCGAGGCCGGGGCACCGGTGGTTCTCTTTAAGACGCGCGTTCCCGTTCGCGGCGCTCCGATGCGTATCAACTACGATGCTGCGGATAACGGTGAGCGTTTTCTCATCAATACGGCGATCGAACGGGCCATCCCGCCTCCGATTTCGGTCGTCCTCGATTGGACGTCCCCCCTGAAGAAATAGCGAATTCTCGCAACGCGTGTTTCTCGTCCACGGCCTGCGGCTGCCTCCCGTCGCGTGTGAAATACTTCACGTCGTTGGCAATCCCACTCCGCCTCGACGCTGCACAACGGTTCTCGTGCGGGAGTTGCGGCCGGTGCTGCAAGCGCTGGGAGATCCTCGTCACTACCGCGGAGGTCGAGTCGTACCGGCAGAACGATGCCGGGCGATGGTTTCGCGAGCATGGCGATGCGGACGAGGGCGCCGCCTTCGACCCGTTCGAGCCGGTGACTGGCTGGCGCGGCTACCATCGGCTTCGCAAGCGCGCCGACGGCGCGTGCGGGTTCTTGTCGCCGGCGGGCCGGTGCCGCATTCACGAAGAGCTGGGTGGCCACAGGAAGCCGCTCACCTGCCGGATGTTTCCGTATAGCTTCCACCCCGCACCTGCCGCAGTCATCGTCAAGACAAGCTTCGGCTGTCCAACCGTGGTGGCAAATCAGGGAGCACTGATCGCGCAGGGGGCGCCGCGCGAGGAGATCGATGCGCTGCGCGCCGAGTGGTTCGCCAGAAGTCCCTCTGCAGCACGGTCACGCGTCTTCGTGCCGGGCCGATCGATCAGCGCCGCATCACTCCGCGTCCTGAGCGACAACCTCAAGCTCATGCTCGACCGCACGGACGATCACGGGCGGATCGATCTTCGCGCCAATGTCGGCCGCATGGCGCGCGCGCTCGAAGACCTGGCGCGCAGCCGTGTGGTGCGATTGCCGGACAACGACTTCGAGGAGTACGTGGGACTCACGCTGCCGTTTGCGGCGTCCGCTGCCACCCCGCCGGCGCGGCGGGCACCGGGACGGGTGGGAAGCCTGCTCCAACATGGCTTCCTCTACGCGGTCGCCGCCACGCGGCTCGGGCTGAACAACCCCGGTGCCTCGCGCGTGTGGGTACGGCTGCGAATGCTGCAGATGCTGGCGCACTTTCACCGCCTCGCGCCCGCATCTGGTGGCGTGGACCTCGCCGCGGTGCGGCGCGGGCGTGTCGACGTCAACGCGCCGGAGATTCAACCGGTGGCGTATCACTACCTGCGGGCGGCCGTCGCTTCGCTCGGCGCCGCCGATCGTCCGGTACTGGACGAGTTCGCGATCGCGGTATCGTTTCTCAATGCGGCATGTGCGCTGTCGCTGATGAAGGCGCGCGCGTCGGGGCGCGCGATCGATCGCGCGATGTTCAGCGAGGCGCTGATGGAGGCGGTTGACCTGGCCCACGCCGACGACCGCGGCCTGGTCGGCCGCATGCTCGGGCGCCTGGCCGGCGGCGTGACGGCCCTCGATGTCTTCGCTGCGCCGTGATCCTGGCAAGCTGCTGAAACACCAGTCCAAGCACGTTAACCACGGAGAACACCGAGGACACGGAGACGTGTTCTGTGTGTCCTCCGTGGTTAACGTGGACACCTTTAGGCTAGGCCATCGCCTGTTCGAAGGCCCGGATCAGGTCCGCGGCGCTCATACGATTCCAGGTTTCGTTCACACCAAGCGTGATCGTAGCGGGTCCGGCGGGGGCCGACATGGCAATGCCCCGCGCGCCGAGCCGCTTGGCAACATCGGCGGCGTTCACACCGTTGAATGTCACGCGCGTCAGGTTGGTGCCGTTCGGAATGCGCTCGATGGTCAGGCGTGGATGCGACGCCATCGCCGCATAGAACGTCTCGGAGACCTGGACCGCGCTCTTCAAGCGTTGCTCGTAGCCGTCCATGAAGTGGCGTGCGACCAGCGCTGCGTTCCAGCCAACGGCAAGATTGCCGCCGAACATGCGGCGGACGTGGAACATGCCATCGAGAACGCGCTTCGGTCCGGCGAGGATCGCGCCGATGCCGCAGTTGAAGTATTTCCAGAGCGACACGTAGACCGTGTCGAAGTGCGCGGAGTACTCGGCCGGCGTGATCCCCGTATACGCCGAGGCGATGAACAACCGCGCGCCATCGAGGTGCATGCCAATGCCCTTGTCGCGCGCGAGGGCCGAGATTCGCCTGGCCTCATCCCAGTCGAACATCTGGCCGGAAAGGCGCCTGATCGGACTCTCGATCACGATCGCGCCAACGTCGGTCGCCACGCGTCCGCCGGCGGTGCGCGTCAGCACCGCTTCGACATCAGCCTTCGTGAACGCAGCGCGGCCGGGCGCTAGCGGCATCAACGTCAGGCCGGAGAGCGTCTGACAGGCGTCGCCGGTGTCGTTGTAGATGTGGCTCATCTCCGGCACGATCACGCGGCGTTTCGTTCCGGCCAGCGCTCGCAGCGCCAGCTGGTTGGCCAACGTGCCGGACGGCATGAACACCGCCGTCTCTTTGCCGAGCAGCTGCGCCCAATGCTTCTCGAATTCCTCGACTTCGCCTCCCAACAGGTAATTGTCGTCGGACACATCCCTGCTCTGGCACAGGCGATTGAGCAGCGCCGCGTATTCGCGCGGCGTGATGCCAATGCCATCACCGGACGTATGGACGACGCGGTCGGGTTCGATCGCCGTATTCGCGAGAGCCGGCGTGTACGGGAGGCAGCCTGCACCAACCGCAGCCCCGAGCGTGCCGACAAATCCACGACGGCTGATGGGATCCATGTTTACTTCACCCCGCCTTCGCCGAGGCTGCGGCGGGCAGGCGCGACGATCCGTTTCGTGCGGTCTGCCGACGTCATCGGCGTGTACTTCTGCGTGCGGCCGCCAAAACTGTCGGCGATGTAGAGATTGCCTTCGCTGTCGACCGAGATCTGGTGCGGTTCCCAGAACTGGCCGGGCTGGACACCGTACGCGCCCCACCAGTAGAGCCGCTGGCCTTCGGTATCGAACTGCAGCAGGCGCGCGTTCGTGCCGTCGACGACCCACACGCGATCGTCCGCGCTGATGAAGATGTCGTTCGGCTGCCGCAGGTTCGGCCAGATGTCGAGCACCTTGCCGGCCGCGTCGAAGACCTGGACGCGCCGGTTCGAGCGATCCGCCACGTAGATGCGGCCGTCTTTGCCGACCGCAATCCCGTGCACGCCGCTCAACTGCCCGGGCTCGGCGCCGCGCGTGCCGAATGACGAGACGAACTTGCCGTCGTTGTCGAACTTCGCGATGCGCGCGTTGCGCAGCCCGTCCGCAACCACGAACGATCCGTCGGGCAGGAAGGCCAGGTCCTGCGGCATGCCGAAATGCGTGGCGTCATCGCCGGCGACGCCGGCTTCGCCGAGCGTCAGTACGAGCTGCTTGCCGTCGTTGGTGAACTTGTAGATCTGGTGCTTCGCGTCGTTCACGACCCAGACGTGCTTCTGCGGATCGTACGGGCTGATTCGGATCTTGTGCGGGCCGCTGCCTTCGAACAACTGGTCCCACTGGGTCCACGCCTCGATCAGCTTCCCTTGTCGATCGACGACGACGAGGCAGTTGCGGACTTCGGCCTTGGGCTCGGTGGCGCGCTGGCCGAGCGAGCCCCAGATGCCGTTGTAGCCCCGCGGCAACGCGTCTGGCAACTTCAGCTCGCCGCGAGCGCCGATGAAGATGCGATCGGGTGATTCGGCAAACACCGCCGGCTGCGACCCCCAGATGTAGCCGGCCTTCGACCACGGCACCGGCCACCCCTTGGCCACCTCGTACGGCCCGGTCTCATCCTCGCCGCCCTTCTCCTGCGCGAACGCGGGAGCGGCGGCGGCAAGCGTGATCAGGAGCGTCGGTAACACCAGTCGTCGGAACAAGTCGTCCTCCCGCCGAGAATATACTGCGAGGCGATGCCGAGAGAGGACTTTCGTTGCGCCTACGTCTGACAGAGGTTCTAAGAACCCTCGTGCGGAACCCTCGTGCGGAACCTTCGTACGGAACCCTCGTGCGGAACCTTCGTACGGAACCCTCGTGAAGAACCCTCGTGAAGAACCCTCGTGGAAGGAGTTTACTCATGTGTCTGCTTCGCCGCCGCCGCATCGCCGCGGCCGTCTTGCTGGGTGCGTTGGTCGTCTGGATCGGCGGAGCACCGCCTGACGCTCAGACGCCCGCGGACCTGGTCCTTATCAACGGCGCGGTCATCACGGTCGACGATCGAGACTCCGTCGTCCAGGCGATCGCGATCACTGCCGGCAAGATCACGGCGACCGGCACGACGGACCAGATCAAGGCCCGCATCGGCAGCGCGACCGACGTGATCGACCTTCGCGGCCGGGCCGTCACGCAGGGGCTCATCGACACGCACGTCCATTTCTCGGAAGCCGATGCGTTATTCACCGTCGATC
>JANOZI010000635.1:0-5860 GCA_031429375.1 Acidobacteriota bacterium
CCGCCGCCGGCCTCCGCCAGGGTCTCGGCCACTTCAGATTGACCGAGCAACGTTAAATCGCGACCGACTTTGCCGAGGGCGCCACAGGCGATCCCGAACGCCGCTGATACTTCGGCGATCCGATCCCGCTGGGTATGCCACGGCATCGCGGGCACGCGGAGGCCCAACTCCCTGGCCATGGCTTCAGCAACGGCGGGGCCGGCGTCGCCAAGCGACGCCAGGGTTCCGGATGCCCCACCCAGTTGCAACGCCTGCGCGCGATCGACAGCTTCGTGAAGGCGGACGCGGCAGCGCCCGAGCATGTCGAGCCAGCCAGCGGCTTTGAGGCCGAACGTCGTCGGGCTGGCATGCTGCAGCCACGTTCGTCCCGGCATCGGCGTCACCGCATGTTCGCGTGCGAGCGCCGCCGCAGCCGTCATGGCGCGCGTGAGGCTGTCTTCGATCGCCTTGCCGGCCGCGCGGAACTGCAGCACGAGCGCCGTGTCCATGATGTCCTGGCTCGTGGCGCCGCGATGGACGTAGCGTGCGGACTCTGCGTTGCGGGCGCCGACGGCCTCGGTCAGTTTGCGCACGAGGGGAATGACGATATTGCCGTCGCCGGCCGCCTCCGCGGCCAGCGCAGCGCCGTCATACAAATCGGCTCGGGCGAGCGTCCGAATGTCAGGCAGACACGATGAGGGGATGACGCCCACTTCGACCTCGGCGACTGCCAGGGCGACCTCGACGTCGAGCAGGGCCTGCAGAAAGTCCGGAGCGGAAGATGCCGTCATCAAATGTCGAAGAAGACCGTTTCGTTCTCGCCCTGCACGACCACGTCGAACCGGTACTCGCGGCTTGCGGTGGGCCGCGCGATGAGCGTCGCGCGGCGGTGCGCCGGCACGAGATTCAAGATCGGATCACCGGCCGTCTCTGCTTCATCCTCGAAGTACAGGCGAGTGAGGTACTGCGTTTGAATGCCGCGGCCAAGCACGCGGACAGCCAGGTGCGGCGCCTGTACGCGGCCATCCGGAGTCGTCCGCGTCGACGGCTTGATCGTCGTGATGGAAAAGTTCCCGCCCTCGCCGGTAAACGAGCGCTGCACCGATGGCAGCTCGGGGTGCCACCACTCCAACACGCCATCGGCGATGCCGGCGCCCGCACCATCCAGCAGTCGTCCGCGAATGCTGATGAGCGCGTCCGGCCTGGCCGCCGTCAGAGGCTCGAGCCCGGCCCGTAGTCCGATGTGCAAGAAGGGCCCGACTGTTTGAAACGGGGTCAGGGTCGCCATGTCAGCGTTCCATCGGGGTCGCGTCCGGCCCGCGCAAGACGATGTCGAAGCGATAACCCAGCGCCCATTCCGGCGTCGTGAGCGAGAGGTCGTAGGCCGAGACCATGTGGCCTCGGGCGCGCTCGTCAGGCACCGAATTGAAGATTGGGTCGAGCGGCAGCATCGGATCGCCGGGGAAATACATTTGCGTCACCAGCCGCGTCGCAAAGGCCTGGCCGAACAGCGAGAAATGAATGTGCGCCGGCCGCCACGCGTTCTGGTGATTACGCCACGGGTAAGCACCGGGTCGAATCGTGATGAACGTGTAGCGGCCTTCTGCGTCGGTCACGGTGCGCCCCGCCCCGCTGAAATTCGGATCGAGCGGCGCATTCCATTGATCGGACTGATGTGCGTAACGGCCGGCCGCGTTGGCCTGCCAGAGCTCAATCAACGTGTGCGGAACAGGCCGTTCGTCTTCGTCGAGGACGCGGCCCGACACCACGATCCGTTGGCCGAGCGGCGGCGCGGCGTGCTGCACCGTCAAATCGTGATCCTGAGGTCCCACCGCTGCCTCACCGTACACCGGCGCGCTCAACTCCGTGAGCGTTTGCGGAATGATGACGAGCGGCTGTTTGGGGTGGCGCAGCTCCGTGGCGCGATACCCGGGCGAATTGGGCTCGGGGTGAGCACCCGCCACCGGCCGGCGCCGCGCGGATACGACGTTGTGAGGGGAACTAACCAGCATCGGCAGCGTCGTCCATCGTAACCCCGGGGTGGAGGCTGGTCACGGTGAATTCGCTGGTGTCGGGCGGTCGCGGCGTGATGCCGGCTGGCGGCGGCGTGCGCATATCGAATAAACAATTCGATGTTCGGCCCGCGTCGAACAGTTCTGCCACAATACCCGGCCAGCAAACCATGAGCGACCACGACCTGCGCGGCGCCCGCCCCCCGGAGGTTGATGCGGCCCAGTTGCTGGACAACGGCCGCTGGACCACGTACCAGAAGTTATTGATCTTTGCCACGGCACTGACGATTGTGCTCGACGGCATCGATAATCAGCTGCTCCCGAATGCGGTACCGGCGCTGATCCAGGAATGGGGACGGCCTCGACGTGAATTCACCGACGCGCTCGCGATCGGCCCCTTCGGCATGCTTTTGGGCGGCCTGTTTGGCGGCATGGTCGGGGATCGCTGGGGACGACGCCCGGCCCTGTTGGGCAGTGTGTTCACCTTCGGCGCCTTTACCGCGGCGCTGGCGTTCGTGAATTCGATCGACGCCCTTGCCGTCATGCGGTTTCTGGCAGGACTCGGCCTCGGCGGCGCCATGCCGAACGCCGCCACACTCGCCTCAGAATACGTCCCCGCTCGCAACCGGCCGCTGGCGGTCACATTGACGATCGTTTCCATCCCGCTGGGTGGTGCGCTCGCCGGTGAACTGGCGGCGATGGTCATACCTGCGTCTGGTTGGCGTGTGTTGTTTGCGGGAGCCGGGCTGATCTCAATTGTGGTCGCTGCCGTGTTGTGGTGGTTACTGCCGGAATCACCGACGTTCCTGGCGCGACACCGCGCCAGGTGGCCACACCTGGTCCGCGTGCTCCGCCGCGCCGGTCACGAGCTGCCTGACGACACGGTGTTCGTGACGCGAGAACCACAGCGCCAGGCCGGCACAGGCGTTGGACGGCTGTTCGCCGGCGATATGGCGCGCGACACCATCGCGATCTGGGTCGCATTCTTCTTCGGGCTGATGACGTACTACGCCGTAGTGCTCCTCTTGCCGGCACTGCTGACGGCGCGCGACGTCGGGTTTTCGCAACCCACGGCAAGCCGGGCGCTGGCGATGTGGAATTACGGCGGCGTCTTTGCCGCCGTGCTCGGGGCCGTCGCCATGCAGCGAGTCGGCTCTCGCGTCGCGATGCTGTCGATGGCGGCAGGCGCGGTCATTTGCGGATCGCTGTTGGCATTCGTGCCGCTCGAACCGTCGCGGACGGCGACGCTGCTGTTCGTGATCCTGCTGGCGGGCGCATGCGTCAACGGCGTCCAAACGACGATGTACGCGTTGGTGGCGAACATCTACCCGACCGAGATTCGAAGCACCGGGATCGGCACCGCCGTGGCAGTCGGCAGAATCGGGAATGTCCTCGCGGCCTATGCCGGATCGATCGCCATCGATCGCGGGGGCACGAGCGGATATTTCTTCACCTGGTCCGGCTTCATGCTCGTCGTTCTGCTGGCGCTCGCGTCGATCACGCGACATGTATCACGGGCTCGGTAGACAACGGTCGACCGTCATGGCGCCTCACACCGGACTTCTGGCCGGTGGCGCCAGGGCCGCCGTCGTCCACTGTCGTTTCTCCATGATCAGGAAGTACGGAATCGAGAGCGACGCGAGCACGGCGGCCACCGCGAACGCGCGGCTGAAGCCGTAATGCTCGCCCAGCCAGCCGATCGCGATCGAGCCCGTGCCGATGCCGATGTCGAAGGCCCCGATCAGGGCCCCGAAGGTGGCGCCGCGCCGATTTTCCGGCACATGGTGCATCAAGTGGGCGACGAAGATCGGATACGCCGACCCGAAGCCGGACCCGAACAGGATCGCCGACACGATGAAGCCGGCGCGCGTCGTGACCCACGACAGCAGCGCCACGCCGATCACGATCAGGAACAGGCAGGGCACGATCACGCGCGCGTGTCCGACGCGGTCGGCGTAGCGGCCGACGAACGGCCGGGTCGCGCAGATGGTGAGACAGAACGCCGTGAAGTACAACGCGCGCGGCGTAATGCGAAGCTGCTCGGCATACACGGCGACAAAGCTGGTGATGCCGCCGTAGCTGAACGAGTAGAGAAACAGCGTGACCGCGCCGACCAGGATGTGCCATTCGACGAGATCGGCGGGATGCAACGACAGCGGCCGCCTGGCGTGCGGCGTGTCGGGGGGCAGCCGCCATGCGATCCCCGCCATCAGGATGTTGAGCACCGCGGCTTCGAGACAGAGCGCGCGCCAGCCGCCGTGATCCAGCATCCACAACCCGATCCACGGCGCGATCGCGACGGCGAGAATGCTCGCGAAGCCGGCGTAGCCGAGGCCTTCGGCCCGGCGCGACGGCGGCACGATGTCGGTGATGTACGCGCTGGACGACGACAGCAGGCCCGACCAGAAGATGCCGTGGATCAAAACGAGCCCGAGCAGCAGTTGATAGGTCGGCGCGAACGCGTACATCACCGAGAACACGGTAATCGCGAGGCTGGCGGTAACCAGCACCCGCCGCTTGCCGAACCGATCGCCGATCGCGCCGGTGATGGGCGCCGAGAACGCCGACGAGTAGGTGAGAAATCCCAGGAACAGCCCGGCCTCGGTGTGCGAGCCGCCCAGCGCGAGAATGTGGAACGGCGCCGCCGGCAACAACTGAAACGCCGACATGAACACGGTGAAGCTGTAGCTGCACATCAGGAAGAAGCGCGGCGTGAAGAGCTGCTCAGTCGTGGAGGTGGAGAACGATTTTTCCAATGTGCGTGCCGGCCTCCATCAGCCGGTGGGCCTCCGGCGCATCAGCGAGCGGAAAGACCTTATAGACGATCGGTTTCACCGTGCCGGCTTCCAGCAGCGGCCAGACGTGGCGCCGGAGCTCGGCCGCGATGGCGCCCTTCTCCACCGGCGTGCGCGGCCGCAGCGTCGAGCCGGTGATCCACGCGCGCTTGCGCATCATCACCGAGAAATCGATCTCGGCTTTCGGTTGCTTGAGAAACGCAATCTGCACTAGCCGCCCATCGGTCGCGAGCAGCCCGAGGTTGCGAGGAATGTAGTCACCACCAACCATGTCGAGGATCACGTCGAGGCCGCGGCCCTCGGTGGCCTCCATCGCCGCGGCCGCCCAGTCGGTGGTGCGGTAGTTGAACGCCACAGCGGCGCCGAGCTTCCGCGCCGCGTCGCACTTCTCATCGCTGCCCGCCGTCGTCAACACCCGCGCGCCAAACGCATTCGCCAGTTGGATGGCAGTGGTGCCGATGCCGCTGGTGCCGCCGTGAATCAGGATCGACTCGCCTTTCTTGAGGCGGCCGCGCTCGAACACGTTGGTCCAGACAGTGAAGAAGGTCTCCGGAATCGCCGCCGCTTCGATCAGGGACAGCCCCTTGGGCACGAGCAGCACCTGCTCCTGCGGCACCGCCACGCGTTCGGCGTAGCCGCCACCGGCGAGTAACGCGCAGACCTGCTCGCCACCGACCCACGCCGTCACGTCCTTGCCGATTGCGGCGATGGTGCCGGCCACTTCGAGGCCGGGAATATCCGAGGCCCCCGCCGGTGGCGGGTACTTGCCGAGACGCTGCAGGATGTCGGGCCGATTGATACCCGCCGCCGCCACGTCGATCAGCACCTCACCCGCGGCAAGGGTGGGATCCGGACGCTCGGCCAGCTTCAAGACGTCAGGTGGGCCTGGTTGGCTGATCTCTATGACTCGCATGCGCTGATCCCTGATCCCTGAAATGCTTTACACGGAAACACAGAACTACTGAAACACAGAAACAATTGGATCAAAATACATTTGATCCGTGTTTCCGTGTTTCTGCTTGCCCTGAGCGATGCTCGCGTTGTTGCGAGCGGAGTCGAAGGGCGCTTCTGTGT
>JANOZI010000636.1:0-3271 GCA_031429375.1 Acidobacteriota bacterium
GTTCTCGACGCCCTTCGGTTTGTCGCTCAGGTTGTAGCCACGTTGATCGATCGCCACGACCTGGAACGTCTGCGAGAGCGCGTCCATCTGGTGACGCCATGAGTACCAGAAGTCCGGAAAGCCGTGGATCATGACGACGAGCGGTCCCTTGCCGAGCGACGCGTAGTGAATTTTCACGCCGCCCTCGGACACGGCCGTGCCGTGCGTCACGCGGTCGAAGACGTCGCCCTGACCTGCCGGGGAGCCGACGGCGACGCCCGCGGTTGACAGCGTCAGGCCGAAAGCGGCGACACACATAACGGTTGACCAAGTCGGCATCATGGGGGCTCCCTGAGGTTGAGCCGCATGATAACGCAGGGACGTGTTCGCCGGGTTCTGCAGAAGCAGGGTCGGATCTATTCCGATCGCATGGCCACCATCGGCTGGACCGACGCGGCGCGGCGTGCCGGGGCCAGGCTGGCCAAGGCTGCGACGAGCACTGCGATCGCGGCCCCGGCGACGTACGCCAGCGGTTCCACGTTGCTCAGCGGGATGCCGCTATTGTCGCCATTGAGGCGGGTGAAGGCGGCCGTGATGACGACTCCGACGACCACGCCGGGCAGCACGACTTTCACGACGTCGAACAAGACCATGCCGAGCACGCGGCGTCGCGAGGCGCCCAGCGCGACGCGCACTGCAAGCTCGCGCGTCCGTGTCGCGACCATCAATCCGACGACGCCGTAGATTCCAAGCGCCGAGAGCGTCAGGATGACGCTGCCTGCGATACCCGTGACGGCCGACGCTGTCAGGAAGTCGTCCATACTACGCTTCCGCAGCCACACTCCCGTGATCACCCTCGGATAAGCAGGCGTTCCATCTTCAGCCGTTCCGAACCCGCGGTTCTCCGGATCGAAGTCGCGCGCGGCGTTTTCAAGCGTGGCGGTCATTTTCTGTGGCGGCTCGCCAGGCATGCTGCGCGCAATGAGGAACAGCTCTCGAGACGGTTGTTGCGCAAGCGGCAATAACAATTGCTCTCGCGGCGTAGTCATCTGCGCGGTGGGAAAATCACCGCTGATCCCCACGACAGTGAGCGTCTGCGTAGTGTTGCGATCGTTGCCGAAGATCAAGTGTTTGCCAATCGCCGCGCCGGCTTCAGCATTCGGCAAGAGCTGTTCGGCGAGCGTCTTCGAAATGATGGTGACGAGCTCCGTGCCCGCTCGATCATCTGCTGCGAAACCGCGGCCACCTAAAAGGGGGATGCCCATCGTGTTCAGATAGGCGTTATCCACCCGGGTGACGTGAACCCGGATGAACTGCGGCGCCGCGTTCGCGTCGGGCTGAAGCGCGGCAGGTACGGTGTCGCCGCTGAACGCCAGCGGCAGGCCGTCTGCGAGACTGGCACCGGCCACGCCGTTTGCCGCGGCGAGATCGTCGCGGACGCGCCGGATTCGGAAATCGGCGTTCGGAATCGTGGCGTCGTCGACCTTTAACGGCACGGCGTACAACAGCTCCGCGGCGAATCCGAGGTCGGCGGTTGCGGTGGAGGGACCCGATCGAGCGAGATGCCGCTCGTGACGATCAACGGAACCGCGATGGCAAACTGCAACGCTGCGGACACGCGCTGAACTCGACCCACGCGCCGCCCCCCGACGCCCGCATCGTCTTTCAGGGCCGTGAGGATCACCGGGCGACTGAAGCGGACGGCCGGCAATAATCCGAACACCAGGCTGGTCAGGAGGCAGAGTCCCACGGCGAACCCGACGGTCGGCAGATTCACCTTCAGTGCCACTTGCATCTGTGCCGGAAGCGGTTCGTCGGTTACCAGCGACCGCAGCGACTGAAAGTTGAACAACACAAGCAACGCGAGGATCGCGCCAAGGCCCGCCATGATGATCGCTTCGCTCAGCAGGTATTGGATCAGCTGCCGGCGCGTGGCGCCGATCGCCTGGCGGATGGACAGTTCCCGCTCGCGCATCGCGCTGCGAACCTGCGCCATGCCGGAGACATTGAGGCACACAACCAGCAAGATCATTCCCGTTAGCGTGATTCCGAGCGCTTGAATCACGGCGATTCGGGACCTTGCGAGGCTGCCGAATGCATCATACGGAGCGGCGATGCCGGCCTTGTTCTCGTTCGTCGACGGATACTGTGTGGCCAAAGACGAGGTGATCGTGGCAACGGCTGCGCTCGCCTGAGCCACGGTGACGCCGGGCATCAGGCGTCCGTGAATGAGCACCCATTCGGTGCTTCGATCGGTGCCGCCGGTGCGAAAACGCGGATGACGTTCGAGCGGCAGAAAGACGGCGACTTCTCCGTTCCCACTGACGTGGCCATCGAATTGAGCCGGCGCGACGCCCGTCACGACATGCGGGACCCTGTCCAGCATGAGGGTCTTGCCAATGATGTCCGGATCGGAGGCGAGATGGTTCTGCCAGTACCTGTAGCCCAGGATTACGGCAGGCTCGGCGGTTGCGCTGAAACCCGGTCCCCGAAACAACCCCACGCCCATGGTCTGGAAATAGTTCGTGGCGACGAACATTGCCCGCAGAGAGTTTTTGTTGAACTCGCTTTGCCCGTAGGTCCAGCCGACGAGTGCCATTCCGGTATTGGCGTCGCGCAGATCGGCGTAGTCCGGATAGGACCACGTGTCCGTCGCCGCGCGCGAGCCCGCGCGGGTCGTGAGGAGTTCGACCAGCCTCTCGGTTTTCAGCCCGGGCGGTTGTATCGTGAGTACTCGCGAGAGATACGGAATCGCGATGACCGGCGCCATGCCGATGCCGAGCGACACCACGCACACGCACGTGAACGCTCGGGCCTTCGCCAGCGACCGGCCGGCATAGAGGAGATCACGCCAGGTGCCCTCGAACATGTCCCGGATTCAACCACGTTCGTCTTTGCAATGCAAAGTTATTTAAATAGAAGCAGAACGACGCCGCGGTAGAGTGATCGGAAGCAGGTTCGCCCTGATCGAGCACAAGGAGCACACCCACATGAAGCCAAAGAACACCATCTGCCTCTGGTTCAACCACGACGCCCATGACGCCGCCCGCTTCTACGCCGCGACCTTTCCGGATAGCAAAGTGACCGCTGTTCACAGGGCGCCGAGCGACTACCCGGGCGGCAAAGAGGGCGATGAGCTGATGGTGGAGTTCACCGTTCTGGGCATTCCGTGTCTCGGCCTCAACGGCGGCCCGGAGTTCAAGCACAGCGAGGCCTTTTCGTTCCAGATCGCGACGGACAATCAGGAAGAGACCGACCGCTACTGGAAGGCGATCGTCGGCAATGGCGGCCA
>JANOZI010000637.1:0-20208 GCA_031429375.1 Acidobacteriota bacterium
CGCGGCTACAAGATCGATATCGCGAAGTTGTAAGTATAAGTAATAGTGCTGATTGTGATAGGAGTGTGATACGTCAGGGTCAAAACCTCGAAGAACATCGAGGTTTACGGACGCCCACTGAGTGATCGCCTTGGAAGGTTAAGTCGCTGATCGCGTATGCGTTAGAGTGCTTCAGAATCGCTTAGTGCTGCTGGCCCGCTTCGCTTTCCAAGCGTGCTCCTTCAACCACTCGGACATCTCTCCGTGCAAGTGGAATCAACAGTTTACCGGAGGGCGGCGAGCCCTGCAAAAGCAAACTGTGACGTGACTGCGACGTGAGATCGTCGGCGACCTCGACGATCGTAGCGATTTCGTGTCGTTGGCGGGTTTTCCATTGCCGTTTGACTCCGCCCCCTGCACGTCGTCCAAGGCATCCAGGGCCTGGCGCTTGGCGTCGATCCGGATGTGCGAGTAGTGTTCCAGAATCCGGCGCGACAGGTGACCACTGATCGATTCGAGCACGTGATCGGCCACGCCCAGCTCGGTGATGACGGTGTGCCGCAGGTCGTGGAACCGCAGCCCGTGGAGGCCCGCCTCTCCCGCCCGAATTTCGCGACTTGCCGGCCGGCCGCTATCGCCTCCAATCCGTAAATTCTCGGCGGCAAGCCCTGTGTTCGCGATACGCGTCTCAGTGTCGAATTCCTGCGCGAACTGGCCGCCAGCGGCGCGACACTGGAGCAGATTCTCGCCCGGTACCCTCAGCTCTCGCCTGACGACCTCGTCGCCGCGTTTCGGTACTTGGAGATCGACCGATGACGATCAAGACCATCCACGAGAACGGCGTATTCATGCCCCAAGAACCCGTCCACCTCGACGAGCATACCGAGGTCGAAGTGTCGATCCCCGCGAGGGTCCCGCTGGACGCCTCTGATCCCGCCGTTGGAAGGCTGCCGAGGCGCTCGGGCTCATCGTGGATGCGCCGCCCGACATGGCGGAACGCCATGACGCATATCTCGGCGCTGGGCGGCGCTGACGGATGAGCGGCCTATAATGGTCTCTGAGGTGACCACGGCATGAGGATCAGCACGGCCCGCGAGTTTCGGGACACGACAGGGCTTCTGCGCTCCAGAACTCCGATTCTGGTCACGCGCCGGGGACGGGTAGCCGGGATCTTCTTTCCTCGCCCTGAGCTGACACTCCCGATCGAGCTCAAGCGAGAGCTGTACAACATGCTGAGCAGCGACGTGGCGCGTCAACTGAAGCGACGGAAGGTTTCCGAAGACGACGTGCTGAAGGATTTCGAAGCGTCGCGGAAGAAGCGCCGTGCAGCTCGTCGCCGACGCTAACGTTCTCCTGTCAGCGGTCATCGGCGGACGCGCGGCCCAGGTGCTCCGGCACGAGCAGATCGAGCACGTCTTCACTCCGGCTGCGGCCTACGATGAGGTCTTCGAGTACCTCGCTCCCCTGGCCAAGAAGAAGCGCCTTCAACTGGACACCCTCCTGCTCACGCTGGCGGCGCTTCCAGTCACGGTTGTGGAGCGTTCCGAGTACGAGCAACACCTGCGGGAGGCCAAGCGCCGCATCGGCAAGCGCGATCCCGATGACGTCGACGTACTCGCGCTCGCGCTCGACCTGAACCTCGCGGTCTGGTCGAACGACAACGACTTCGAGGACGCCGGCGTGGAGTGGCACACCACCGCCGAACTTCTCAAGGCACTCGGCATCAGATCAGTTTGAAACGCGAGACGCGCCGTCTCGAAAGCCACACGCATGAGGGCGTGCTCCTTCAACACCGCGCGGCCTGTGACGTACTGGAGTTCGCGGAGCACTGCGAATCAACCGAGTATTTTCAAAGTGTGAATTACTGGCCGGAAGATCTTAGGCATCCTGGCCCAGCGAGCGTGCCACGACTGCCGCCAACGCCCTGACGCTTCCGTCTTGGGCCGGCACAAGCGCGACTCAACTTGCGTGACGGTAACCGTCCGATTGGCCGCTCGACTGTGACGCAACTGTGATGAGTCGCAGATTTGGGCGCTCGTCGCCGAGGTCGTCCTCGAGCCGTTCGTGCGTCTCATGCGGCAGGCCGAGGCGCACTACGCCGAGTGGCCGCTGGTTGCGTAAGTCCGCCAGTTCGAGGTCACATGATTGCTCCTAACGGCGACTGACGGTATATTGCTGGCGTGCGCTTCGAGAAGGTCTGGGTTGAACAGTGCAGGGCCACGAAGTCCATTAAGCGGCACTTCGGGGCGAAGAACGCCCTTGATTACTTGATTGGCGAGAAGCTGATCACGTTCGCGGACGCGGCGCGCGATCACCCACCGTTTGCGAAGGAACTCCCCAGGTTCCTGGCGGCCATCTGGCAGGTGTTCAACGAGTACGAGATCGCGGGCTATGTCCACAGCCGTAAACCCAAAGCCAAGAGGCGCCTCCGGCAGCTCCTCTACCTGCAATGATCTCGCAGGCGCAGGCCCGTTCGAGATCCGGCAACTGGGCTCGAGTCAACCGAAGCCGTGTCGAGCGGGCAGCCCCTGGTTGACGGTCGATGAAACCGCGCGCGTCGAGCGTCTTGATCATCTGATGCACGTCCGGTGGCGTGACTCGGAAGAATCGCTGCAGATCCGCTTCGGAAGCCTCAGAGCCCCGTCCCTCTTCGAAGAGCACACGGAGGTGGATGTGGTGATCCCGGAGAGGCCAGCGCCGGATGCTGACGACCCCACTGGCTGGAGAGCCGCAGAGGCGCTGATCGGCTTCATCGCGGACGCCCCGGCCGAGATGGCCGAGAACCCCGATTACTATCTCTGCGGCCAACCCAAAGCGTGATGATGGCCTCAGCAGGCGCACCGCCCTGCGGATCGAGGCTGTCACCGCCTCTCCCGCGAGAGGCCGGTCTTGGCAATCAGCCGACCGTGAAACTGGCAATCAGCCGCCTTCCAAACTAGCGATCAGCCGACGCGCAAACTAGCAATCAGCCGGTCCATGGCGCTAGAATCGGCGTTGTTGTGCCCGCAAGACGAGACCGTTTCCCCGCTACCTGGCCGCGCGCTTGCGCGAGGCCCTGGCGGACACGCCGGCCGTCCTGATTCACGGACCGCGTCAGAGCGGCAAGACGACGCTGGCCCGCACCGTCGGCGAACCGCGCGGCTACCGCTACGTGTCGTTCGACGATGAGGCCGTCCGGGACGCCGCAAGACGCGACCCTGTCGGTTTCGTGGAAGGGCTGCCCCGGCGAACGATCCTCGATGAGGTTCAGCGCGTCCCCGAGCTCTTCACATCGCTCAAGGCCGCCATCGACGAGCGCCGGACCGCCGGACGGTTCATCCTGACCGGCTCCGCCAATGTCCTGCTCGTGCCCAAGCTCGCCGACTCGCTCGCCGGCCGCATGGGCATCCTGCGGCTGCACCCGTTCGCCCAGTGCGAGATCCTCGGTAAGCGGCCACGCTTCATCCAGACGCTCTTTCGCGGCGGCTTCCGGACGAGACTCACCGATCGGCTCGGAATGGAGCTTGCCGAACGTATTGTCGGCGGGGGATACCCGGCAGCGCTCGCAAGGCGCACGCCGGCCCGGCGGCGGGCCTGGTACCGCGATCTCGTCGAGACGCAGATTCAACGCGACGTGCGCGACGTGGCCCGCATCCACTCGCTGGACGCGCTGCCCCGGCTGCTCGCACTCGCCGCATCGCACACGAGCCAGCTCCTCAACGTGTCGGATCTCGCGGCACCGTTCCAGGTGACGCGTCAGACGATTCATGACTATGTCACCGTGCTGGAGCGCGTCTTTCTCCTCGATCGGTTGCCGCCGTGGCACAGCAATCGCCTGAGTCGGCTGGTGAAAGCCGCCAAGCTCCACATGGGCGACACCGGACTGGCCTGTGCGCTGCTGGGGATCGACGCGGTCGTGTTGTCCCGGGAGCGCGATCGACTCGGCCCGTTGCTCGAGACATTCGTACTGCAGGAACTGCGGCGTCAGGCGAGCTGGCACCCGGACCCGATCGACTTCTTTCACTACCGAGACCGCGACGGCTTCGAAGTCGATGTCGTGCTCGAACGCGGCAGCACGGCGATCGCTGGTGTCGAGGTGAAGGCCGCCGCAAGCGTGAACGATGCGGACTTCCGCGGACTGCGCAAGCTGCGCGAGGCAGCCGGCCGGCGGTTTGCCGCCGGTGTGGTGCTCTACGACGGCACGGCGGCGATACCCTTCGGAGACAACCTCTTTGCGGTGCCCTTGCGGAGCCTGTGGGAGGATTCGTGAGTGCACACGCCTGAACGCGTGCTCCTTCAAGGCCGTGTGGACTGTGACGTAATCGTGACGACCACACGGGTTCGTCGCACGTCGAAACGGTTCATCTCCCGAAACCGCGTTGCCTCCAAAGCCTGCCTAGGCAACCTTCAGGCTGACTTTTGTCAGCCAGTGCGGCGGTGACCAGACCCCCAGTAGCGCTCGTAGCACACGTGTTTTCAGTCGGATACACGATTGAACGTCCAAATCTTACGTGCGTTGTCGTGGCCTCTCGCTTGCACCGGCCGTCGCCGCAACCCGAATCCATCAAACGGTCCTGGCGAGAAGCGCCTTTGGTGCGTCGCTCCCCCTTCGGGCAACGAAGAGGAACGCGTCGACCTACGGCGCTCGTCCCAGAAAGCAGGAGGCTGGCGTGTACTACAACGCGAATGGCGAGAAAGTGTCACGGCGGCGGTGGAAAGACATGTACCAGGCCTTCAAGAACCGCCAGGAGTTGATCAAAGCCGGGTTCAGCCGTCGCGATCTGATGCGCATGGGACTGATCGGCGCCACGGGAATGCTCGTGCCGAAGAGCGGTCTCAGCTCCCGGGTGGACGCCAGTTGGGGAAGCGGGAGCTGCCGCTCCGGCACCACCGGTTGCGGCAACTGCGCGAGCCCGCCCACGACGCCGTGGACGATGGATATGCCGATCCCACCGGTGAAGCAGTCGACCACACTCTCAGGCTTGAGCGGGCCGGCGCCGACGATCGCTCCGAATAATGCCATCAATCCGGCGACGGGCATCGCCTACGAGGGGCGCACGCGCGCGCATCAGGCGCCGATTGGCACGAATCCGTGGCTGCCGTTCCCCGCCGTCGAGGTCTACCGGGTAACCCAGGAGGCCGCTAACGTCTCCGTCTCCGACCAGCTGCCCGTGCAGCGACTCTGGACCTTTGACGGCGTCTCGCCGGGCCCAACCTACGTCGCGCGGTACGGGACACCGATTCTGATTCGGAATTACAACCAGCTCCCATCGGACAACGGTGGTTTTGGACTCAATTCGGTGAGCACGCACCTGCACAACGGTCACACCCCGTCGGAGAGCGACGGGTTCCCCTGTGACTACTTCGCGGCAGGCCAGTACTACGATCAGTACTATCCGAACCAGCTTGCCGGGTTCCTCTCGACTCACCAGGGCACCAACGGCGACATCAACGAGGCGTTGAGCTCGCTCTGGTACCACGATCATCGCGAGGGCTTCACCGCGCAGAACACCTACAAGGGATTGCTCGGGCACTATCTCCTGTTCAATGACTACGACACCGGCAACGAGGGCTTGGGCTTTCGGCTGCCGTCGTTCCCCGACTACGACATCCCGATGATGTTCGCCGATCGCTGCTTCGACGCGCAGACCGGCCAAATGGTGTACGACACGTTCAACATCGACGGCATCCTCGGCGACAAGTTCATGGTCAACGGCGTGATCCAGCCAGTGCTGCACGTCCACCCGCGGCGCTATCGCTTGCGCTGGACGAACTCTGGACCATCGCGTTTCCTGCAGGTGTACCTGACGGACCTCGCCAATCCCTCGGCCTCGCAACCGTTCTGGCAGATCTCGAATGACGGGACTCTGCTGCCGCATCCGGTGCAGGTGCCCGCCGTCGCGCTGGGCGTGGCGGAGCGCGCCGACGTCATCATCGATTTCGCGCAGTACGCGGGGAAAACGCTTTACCTCGAGAACCGGCTGATCCAGCCGAACGGCCAGGGCGGTCCGACCGGCAACGTGAGTTCCGGAGGAAAGGGCTATTTGATGCTGAAGATCGTGGTGGACCTGCCAGCGGTCGCGGACGACAGCGCCGTGCCGTCCGCCAGCACGAGCTACTACACCCTGCCCAGCGTGAGCGGCACGCCGCGCGTCACCCGGAACTTCAACTTCGATCAGGACCGGAACGGCCAATGGACGATCAACGGCAGGCTGTTCTCGTGCAACTCGCCGCGCTTCGCCGTGCAGCGCAACTCGCTCGAGCAGTGGAACTTCGACAACGGCTGGAACTGGTCGCACCCGATCCATGTGCACATGGAAGAGCATCAGGTCATGACGGGCGCGCCAGGGCTCTACGGGAGCAGCAGCGACGACAGCGCCAATTACAGCCGTTGGAGTAGCCAGTACTGCTGGTCCGGGTGCTCGACCGGCTCACCGAGCGGCGTCAACGTCGCGCGCAAGGATACCGTGCGTCTGGTGCCCAAGAGCAAAGCCACCATCAGGATGCGGTTCCGCGACTGGTCAGGCCGCTACGCCATGCACTGCCACAACGTGGTCCACGAGGATCACGCGATGATGGTCCGTTTCGACATCGCGACGACCGGCGACACCAACAGCAATCCATAGCCCTGACAGCGAAAGGAGACTGGGATGATCAACAGAAGGACACTATTCACAGGGCTTGCGGTGACGCCGTTCGCGGCGGCAATTGCCGGTTCGGATCGCTCCTCCGATGCCGGCGCCTCAGCGCCGAAGCGCAGCTTCCCCCGCTTGTCCGGGCGCGAGATGCTGCGTCAGCGCTACTTCCCCAACATTGAGCTCACCTCGAGCACAGGACGAAAGGTCAGATTCTATGACGATCTCCTCAAGGACAAGATCGTCGTCATCAATCTGATGTACGCGGACTGTGACGGCATTTGTCCGGTCACGACCGCGAACCTGAAGCGCGTGCGGACGCTGCTGCGCGAGCAGATCGCGCGAGATGTCTTCATCTACTCGCTGACGCTGAAGCCGGAGCAGGATTCGCCCAAGGCCCTCAGGGCGTACGCCGAGATGCACGGCGTGAACGATCCGAACTGGCTGTTCCTGACTGGCAAGCCGGAAGAAGTGGACCTGTTGCGTCACAAGATCGGGTTTGCCGATCCCGACCCGGAGGTCGATCGCGACAAGTCGCGGCACAGCGGCATGCTGCGCTACGGCAACGAACCCACCTGCGTCTGGGGTACGTGTCAGGCCAGCGCCGAGCCAGAATGGATCGCGCAGGAGATCGGGTTCGCGATTCCGCGGGAGTTCAAGAAGCACCCGGCCGTCAACGAGTAGTCACGGTGCGGCGCGGCGGCTCGGCGTCCACCCCGGTGCGTACGGACGCAGATCGTTGTTGCGGGAAGTCGTTGATCGGAGTGCGTTGGTGCGATTTGGTGTGCGTCAGCACGCGCGCGGGGAATCAGCTTCGGCCCAGAGCCACTGTCCTGACTACCGGCCCTTCCATTGCCGGAGCAGTTCGAGCGCCACCGCATGCCTCGGATTTGTCTGCAGCAACTGTTCGAGTACCGCGATTCCCTCTTTCGAACGGCCGGCGCCGAAATGGATCTTTGCCAGCGTCACGTAGGCGGCCTCGTACTGCGGTGTCCGCGTCAGAACGCCTTGAAGAAGGCCAACAGCCGCGTCCGCCTGACCTCTCGAAACGAATACGATCGCGAGATTGTTGGCGGCCTCTCCGTAGTCGGGGCGACGGCCGAGTGCATCACGGAAGTAGCGCTCCGCTCGATCCATGTCGCCGGTCCGGCCAAACAGCAGACCCAGATTGTTCAGCACTTCGGGAAAATCCGGCTGCAGCGCCAACGCCTTTTCGTAGAGTGCGCGCGCTTCGGCATCACGGCCCGTCAGAAGAAGGGCATAGCCAAGATTGTTCAACGCGTCGGGATACTCCGGTGTTGACGCGAGCGCCGCACGAAACCGGCTGATGGCAGCGTCGAGATCTCCCGCCTGCGCAAGCTGCGCTCCCAGATCGTTGTTGGCCTCGGCCAGATCCGGTTGCAGGGCGAGAGCGCGTTCGTAGGCGGCGCGGGCGCGGACCGTCTCCCCGGTTTTCGCGAGCAGAGTGCCCAGACGGTACAGCGTGGACGCGCCCGGGTTCGACTGGGCCGCGAGCTCGAAGGCCGTCACTGCCGCACGCTCGAGTCCGTTATCGAGGAGGTCTCGGCCGTACGGCAGGTAGTTGCGGAGCGGCAATCCGGAATAGAACGTGCCGTGAAAGGGCACGGCCCGCGTGAGGCGCTCGGTCGCAGATACGTCGATTGAGCTCGCGTCCTTCACGATCTGGTCGACGTCCACGCGATCGCGGTAGACCTTCACAACGTTGCCGCTGCCATCGAGAAGCAGGGCGGTGGGCAGACGCAGCGCTTGCCGATTCATGAACAGATGCCGGTTGAGGATGGCGTAGCTCAGGCGCACTTCGGGAGTGGCAACGACCACCGGCGTTGCACCAGGCGGACGGGCCCGCAGCGTTGCCAGATCCGGCGGAGCATCGATGGCAATGGCGATCGATCCCACGCCGGCCCGGGTCAACGCCTGTGCGCCGCGCCCGAGCGTCTCGAGCGCTGCGCGTCCCGCGGTCACGTCGAACGACCACAGCAGGACGATCGCCGGCTTTCCTCGCAATGCCGCGAGCGAACGCGTCCCGGCGGCAAGATCAGGGAGCGAAAAGTCAGGCGCTGGAAACGGTTCGTACATCCAGGTGGCCCGCGGTGCCGAAGCCGGGGCGGGAACCGAGGACGTCGTCTTCCCAGCTGACCGCGGCTTGAAGGCCTCCGTCTCGACATCGCCCCCTTCGACGATGTGAATGCGAGTGTTCAGCGGAACATCCGTGAACACTTGCGTGGCGCCCGAGGGCCAGCTGACCGTCAGTTTCACGACTCGCTCGCTCGAGCCCAGACCGATGAGCAGCTCCTTCGAGTGCTGTGACAGGAATCCGGAACCGGCCTGCACGATTTTGATCTTGCGGACGCGATCGGTGTCGACGGTCACGCGCGCACCGATCGCGTCGCGATTGCTCTTGGTCCCTCGCAGGCGGACGGCGATCGACGCCGGCTTCGCCTCGAAATCGTTTCGGAAGATCCGAATCTGCGGCGCCTGCCGATCGGCCATCACGGCGAGGTCCGGATCGCCGTCGCCGTCGAGGTCGAGGACCGAAAACGACCGGCCGTCCTGATCGAGGTCGAGGCCGACCGCCCCTGAGATGTCGTCGTAGCCGCCATGGCCATCGTTGCGCAGGAACACGTTGCGTTGCCGGCTGGCGATCGAGCCGTGAATCAGCAGCTGGTTGATCGCTCGCCACGCATCGTCGTATGGCGTGCCGGGCACTCGCGTGAGCGGTGAGCGGGCCACGACTTGTCGCCAGAAGAATCCCTCGAGGTCCCCGCCGCCGCTGGCCTCCGTCGTGCGCGTCAACATGCCGTTGACGACGTAGAGATCGTCCCAGCCGTCGCTGTCGAAATCGAGCGCGTCCGACGACCACGCCCAGCGGCCCATCTCGGCGTGCGCCTCGAGCGTCTTGTCCTCGAAGCGTCCATTGCCGAGATTTCGTAGCAGAGAATTCCCGCGAACGTGCCGGCGATAGAGCGCACGCACGTCCGGCGTCGCATCGCGCATGAACGTGGGCGCCGATGTGACGCGCAGCCCGGGCGCGCTCCACATGTTGCCGGTATAGATGTCGAGCAGGCCGTCGTTGTCGTAGTCGAGAAATGCGGCGCTCATGCCGGCGCCGTGATCGAGAACGCCCGCTGATGCGGCGACATCCTCGAACCTCGCGTGGCCGTCGCGGCGCCCGAGGTTGTGATACAGGTTCTTGGTCCCGAAGTCGTTCGCGACCAGGAGATCGGGCCAGCCGTCACCGTCGTAGTCGGCCCAGGCCGCCGCGAAATGATACCGATCGTTTCCGGCGTCGAGACCCGCGTCGTGGGTGGCGTCGACGAATCGCCCGTGGGCGTCATTGCGAAAGAGCACGCCAGGCGGTCCGTTGCGTGCGTCGTAGTACGGTGCCGGCGTGCCCGCCTTGTCTTCGCCGGCGCCGAAGAAATAGGAGTAGACGCACAAATACAAATCGACAAAGCCGTCGCGGTCGTAGTCCGCCATGGTGATCGACGTCAGCACTCCCTGAAGCGGCCGCGCGAATCGGAAGGCGTCCGGAACGGGTGTGAAATGCCCTGCGCCGTCGTTGATGAACAGCAGCGGGTTGGTCGAGGTCGCCACGACGAGATCCTGATCGCCGTCGTTGTCGACGTCGACAAAGAGCGACTGCGCCGTGTCATCGAGGACCCCGACGCCCGCTCTGTCGGTGATGTCCTCGAACGTCGAGTCGCCGCGATTGCGGAAGAGGCGATTGGGCAGACCGGCCGGCTGGGCGACGTACAGATCGTCGAGTCCATCGCCGTCCGCATCGCCGACCGAGACACCCTGATGGCCGTTCGAGTCGCGCGTCAGGACCGAGTCGAACGTCGCCATCCACGAGTCGAGATCGATGTTGAGCTGTCGTCGGAACGAGTCGTTGCTACCGAGCGCCGCCGCCGTGATCTCCGCGAAGATGGGCTGTCGCGCGCGGCTGACCAGATGCGACCTGGCGGTCCAACGAACCACCTGCCAGCCGGACGTGTTTCGCCGCCATCCCATCTCCCACTCGCCGACCTGCTCGACGCGGTACGCCTTCGTTCCTGTGCCGACGATATCGTAGCGGACCGTGGTGCGGAGGCCTGACGGCGAATCGGACGGGCCGTCCGGTTCGATCGCCGTGATGAGGAGCTCCGCCACGGCGACGTCGCGGACCTCGCTGATCAGCCGCCGCAGTTCCGCCCCAAACGCGCGAGCGTCGAGCGTCGGATCACGCGGCAGATCCTTCGCCCTGTTCACTTCGAGCGGCGCTTGACTCGCCTCGGCGGCTTCGATCGGGACCAGTCGTGCGCCGCGGAAGCCTGGATCGAGCAGTCCTTTGGTGACTCCGGCGGCGGCGTCCCCTCCCCCACGAAGCGCATCGGACAACTCGCGGAGCCGCGCGTCGAGCTCGGCGGCCTGACGCTCCAGCGGGAACCCATCGCTCCCTGGTTCGAGCTGTTTCAGAAATGGCTCAACCGTTTCCGAAACCGCGAGCTTGGGTCGATAGTCGGCTTGCTCCTCCACCTGCGCTGTTCCACCAGAAACGGCACACGCCGACAATAGGCCCGAGATGAGGAGCCGCTTCGTCCGGAGTCCGCACCGCGCCTTCATGGGGCGATGCCGGCTTGCGGGATGCTGGCTGAATCCGAGAGCGTGAGAGGGTGCAGGCGGTCGCCCGGAAGCTGTTTCCAGGCCCAGCGACGGCCGCCCGGCATGCGGATCTCCACGTCGACGGGACCTGCGTAATCGCCGAGCCCGAAGTACGCCCGCAGGTCGTTCTGCGAGAGGAAGCTGCCGCCCGAGCGGATCTCGCGCACCTGCGTTGTGTTGCCGCCGCGGATCGTGACTTTTGCGCCGATTGCGAATCGGTTCTGCGCCGCGGCCACGGCACGCACCGCCACCCAGTGGTGCTTCGTTGCCTGCCGATTCTCCAGCAACGTCGGGGTGTCGTCGGTGTTGCTGACGACGAGATCGAGATCGCCGTCATTGTCGAGGTCGCCCACGGCAAGGCCGCGACCGGCCCGCGCGACCTGCAGGCCCGCGCCGGCGCGGTCCGACACGTCGCGGAATCGAGTGCCGAGGTTCAACAGCAGCTGGTTCTTTTGGCGGTAGGTCTCGCCAAGATGCCCGAATGCGTCGAGGTCCGAGAAAATGTGGCCGTTGGCGAAGAACAGATCGAGATTGCCATCGAGGTCGGCGTCGAAAAAGGCCGTGCCCCATCCCATGCGAACGAACGTGGGGCCCGCGACGCCCGCCGACGTGCTGGCGTCTTCGAAGTGCCGGCCGTCGACGTTGCGATAGAGCGTGTAGCGATCGTGCGCGAATGTCGTGAGCACCAGATCCATGCGCGAGTCGCCGTCGTAGTCGCCGGCGTCGGCACCCATTCCCGCCTGTGCTCGCGCCTCGCCGTTCACCGCCACGCCCGCGGCCAGGCCCGCGTTTTCGAAGCGGCCGTTGCCGAGGTTGCGATACAGGAAATTCGGGTTCGAGTCGTTCGCGACGAACAGGTCGACGAACCCGTCGTCGTCGTAATCGGTGGACACGACGCCAAAGCCGTAGGCCCGGGACAGATCAGCGAGGCCGTGCGCGTTGGTGGCCTCCACGAACCGTCCGTTGCCGGCGTTTTCGAAAAACAGATCGGCCTGGCCGGGAAGTCCGGTCGGCCCGACCATGATGTGGGGTCCGTTGCGCCATTGCAGCGTCCGCTGCGCGCGCACCACGGACTCCCACGTCGTGTCGACGTAGCGCGCGACGTACAGGTCCAGATCGCCATCGGCGTCAGCATCAAAGAACGTACATCCCGTGCTCCAGCCGCCGCCAGCCACGCCGGCGCGGACCGCCACCTCCGCAAAGGTGCCGTCGCCACGGTTGCGGAACAGCGCGTTCGGGCCCCAGTTGGAGACGTAGAGATCGAGACGGCCGTCGCCGTCGAAATCGCCGGCGCACGCGCCGCTGCCCCAGGCCGCGAGATCCACGCCGGCTCGCTTGGAGACGTCCTCGAACTGCCATCCCCCGAGGTTGCGATAGAGGGCATTGCGATGAGGGACGCGCGTACGTGACGGCGTGAGCTCCGCTCCGGTCACGAGATAGAGGTCGAGCAGACCATCGCCGTCGTAGTCGAACAGCGCGACGCCGCCGCAGGCCGATTCGAGGATGTGGTCCTTGGTCGGTCCGCCGCAATACATCTTGGTGGGCAGCCGCACCCCCACTTCGAAGGTCACCGGCACGGGCGCGCCGTCTCCGGGCGATGGGATGTTCGCCGGCGCCGGACCCATCGACGACGCGTGGCCCCCGTAGGCAGGATCCTTGGGCTTCGTCTGGCTGTAGCTGCCCTGGAACGCGAGACCGAGCGCGCCGTCCTCCTCGAGTCGAGCCCGCGCTTTTTCGAGGAGCGCGAGCACAGGACCGGTCGCCGACGCGACGCGTCGAGTGTCTCCCGATGCCAGGGCCGTGAGCTCGGACGCGGCGCGACGAAGTTCGCGTCGGAGCGACGGGTCGAGACCTGTCCCTGTTGGTGTTGTTGCGCGCGCGGTATCTGAATCCGGTCCGGCACCCAATGCTTCGAGTTTGCGGCTGGCTTCCAGAAGTGCGCGTCGAACCTGATCGGCCGGGGCCCCCGGAAGCGCCGCCTGCTGCAACTGGACGACGGCGTCGCGCTGAAGTTGCCGCAGCCGAGTGCGCTCCTGCGCCTCGGGCGGTGCCGGCTGCGCGGCAGTTATCGGGATGAATGCGCCGATCGCACCAAGGGTCGCGGACACCGCGAGCACAACCGCAGGCGGTTTTGAACGCACGCGACCCCAATAGCTCTTGACGTTCATTGCGAATGTCAGCATCCGGGGCGGGCGCTCGCCAACGAGGCCATCGAGTTCAGTCCTCGGATCCGGCTGCATTCTAGCCCGATGGGAGTCTTCGTGCGAGCAGGTGCCGGGGGCTCGAAGGCGGTGCGCCCTCGAGCCCCAGGACTGATGCTAGAACGTCAGGCGAGTGACGAGCTGGAGCGTGCGCGGAATCGCGGCGCCGTTGATGGTCCCGAATCCGTTGCGTTGCACCAGATTTCCCTGCGCGTCGTACGGCAGATTGGTGATCGTCCGATCGGTCAGGCTTCTGAAGTTCACCGTGCTGTTGAGGCCCGTGAACTGGGTCGTGTTCAGCAGATTGAAGATGTCGAGCCGGACCTCGAACTTCATCCCATGCGTCATCGGGACGTTTTTCGATACCGACAGGTCGAGATTGTTGAGCGGAGGGTTACGAGCGAAGTACCGCGGCGTTTCGTTGCCAGTGCTGCCCGGCTGCGGCGGCGCGAAGCACGACGGGTCGGAGAACTGCCTGTACGGATCGCTGCTATAACCGGTGCCGGGGTCGCACGTCAAGACGATCCGCGCGTTCGGATTGCCGTCGGTGCCGGTCAGGTTCGCGGCGCCGATGCCGGGGATCGAGAAGTTAATCGTATTCGGCCGGCCGCTCGTCCACCGGTAGACGCCCGAGAGCTGCCAGTCGTTCGCCAGGAAACCCAGAGCCTTGTTGCTCGTCACGGTCGGTGTCTGGTAGATGGCGTTGACCGTGAAGTTGTGTGTGCGGTCGTAGTCCACCAACCCGTAGTCGAGCGCTCTGGTCTGCTCGTCGCTCAGATTCGGCACGCCGGCGGCAAAGTCCGTGTTGTTGATCCCTTGCGCTTTGCTCCACACCCAGAAGCCGGACACCATGAACCCGCGAGCGTAGCGGCGGGTCACCGACGTCTGCAGCGCCTTGTAATCCGCATAGCCGCTGTAGTTCCACATCCGAATGTTGCCGTAGCCCTGGTACGGCCGCAGGAAGTCGTTCGGCAGCGCCGTGGCGCCCGGCGTCGTGCTCGGGACGCGGGTCGGATCCTGGTTCTCGGGTTTGAACGTCGCACCAAACGGTACCGCGTTGATCTGCACCTGCCGCAGCAGATCGCTCGACGTGGAGCCGACGTACGCGACGTCGAGGATGAATTCTTCGATCAGCTTGTGCTGAATGCCGATGTTCCACTGATTGACGCGCGGCGGTTTGAAGCCGAACGCGGTGGGATTGAGCGACAGCGTGGGGTTTGGATCGCCGCTTGCCGCTGTCAGATCCTGCAGGCGCCCCCAGTCGAGCCGCGAGTTCAACACGCCCGGCGCGTTGGAGATCATGTCGAAGACCATGTTGCCCTGCGGCCGGTCGTAGAAGATCCCGAAGCCGCCGCGCACAATCGTCTTGCCTTCTCCGGTCATGTCGTAGACCGCGCCCACGCGCGGCGAGACCCGAAACGCGTTTCCGTCCTGGAGCTGATCGGTGATCCCCTCGCCCGCCTGGTAGCTGCCATTGAAGCGATTCGAGCCTGGCGTGAGCCGGCCGATGAAGCGCTCTTCAACGGTATTGGCCAGCGTCGGAGTCGTAGCGGCGGAGACGAGCGTCGGATCCATCCCACGGCGCTGGCAGCCCGCGCCCGGCGCGCCACCGACGCACACCGGGTAATAGAGCTTCGCGGCCTGGCTCTTATTGAACTGGTCCGGCAGGAAATTCGAGGCCTGCAGCGTCGTGTCCCACTGCGGTGTCAGGGCGTAGAATCGCACGCCGTAATCGAGCGTGACACGGTCGCCGGGCTTCCAGTTGTCCTGCACGTACCACTCGATGTTCTTGTAGTTCCATTCGGGCAGCGCGAACTTCGAGGCCTGCTGGTAGAAATTGAACACGCCGGTCGCCGCATTCGCGTAGCTGAGCCCCGTGTCGAAGGGATTGCTCGAGTTGTCCTGGAAATCGATCTGGCTGTTGAAGCTCGCGAAGATGCTCTGCGGCTTGTAGCTGTGCTGGAAGTAGAACCCGGCCTTCAAGGAGTGCGCACCCCACACTTTGGTCAGGTTGGCGATGACGTCGTGCGTGATGTTCTGATTCGTGAACGGGCCGCGATCGGTTTGATATTGGCCGGCGTTGCCGGTGCGCCCGCCGCGGAACACGAACCAGGGCACATAGTCCGCCTGGACGGCGCTGGGGTACAGGAGCGGCAGCGCCGACACGCCTGCGTTCGCACGGAACAACTGCTCCTGCTGGAGCTGGTAGTTCAGCGAATTCGCGGCCCGTCCCCAACTGACCTCGAGTGACGTGCTGTTGTTCAGAATGCCGGTCGCGGAGAGCATGTAGTTCGAGCCGGGGTGCACGAAGAGCGTCGGGGTCGGGAGCTGGTCGCTGCCGTTGCCGGCCCACGTCGTCCCGTACGCCTGCAGGATGTCTTCCTTGTTGTTCATGTACCGGCCGGTGACCCGCCAGCTGTCCGTTGGCTGGAAGTCCATGCGCAGCATTTCTTCGCGGCGCTTCGGGCTGTCCGGGTTCTGGCTCGTGAAGTTCAGGCCGCTGCCGCCCGAGAAATTCGCCGTCGGGAAAATATTCAGAGCGGCCACGCCGGGTGCATAGAGCCGGCTCGCGGGAATCTTGCCGAGGACGCCGCCGTCCTGGAAACAGCCCCGCGTATCGGCCGCGCCGCACGGCAGGCCGGTGCTGTAATCACGAATGAAGGGGAACGGATTGCCGCTGCTGTCCACGCTCTGCGAGAAATCACCGGACCGCTCGCGCGCCGTCGGCACGCGCGTCTGACGCACGTTCGCCGGGTTGGTGCGTCGCTGGAATTCCTGGCTCCAGAAGAAGAACAGCTTCTTCTTCTCGGCGTTGAAGCCCGGGAACGCGACCGGCCCGCCGAACGTGTAGCCGGAGTCGTTGCGCGCGGTCTTCTGCTTCGGAACCTCCGGCGTCTCGCGCTTGTTCAAATACGAGTTGGCGTCCCACGCCGAGCGCCGTCCGTACCAGTAGCCGGAGCCGTGGAGCGCCTGCGTGCCGCTTTTCGTGACGACCTGCAGCTGGCCGCCGACGGCGCGCCCGTACTCCGCCTGGTAGGCGTTGGTCAGGATCTTGAACTCGGCGACGGCGTCGATGTTCGTCGTCGCCATGTTGCCGCCGTTATCGCCGGTGTCGATGTTGGCGACGCCGTCGATCGTGATGTTGTTGGAGTTCGGCCGCTGGCCGTTCACGGTAAAGCCGCTGACCGAGCCCAACTCCGTATTGCCGGTGTTCTGCGAGAGCGCGCCGGGCACCAGCGTCGCGAAGTTGAAGAGCGCCCGGCCGTTGTTCGCGATGTTCGTCAACGCTGCGCTCTGGAGCGTGAACGAGCGTTCGCCGCTCACCGATTGCAGCGGTGTGACGGGGCTCGACACGCTGACCTCTTCGGTCAGCTGGCCGATTTCCAGGGTCAGCGGCCCGGTCGCGAGCCTGTCATTCGCGTTCACGTTCAAGTTCGTCCGCTCCGCCGTCTTGAAGCCCGTCAGCGTGGCCTGGAGCGTATACGTGTCGGGGCGGACGATGGGGAACACGAAACGGCCCCCAGCGTCGGTGACCCCCGTCAGAACGTTGCCTTGCGTGCGGCTGGTCAACGTGACCGTGACGCCCGGCAGGACCCCGCCCTGCGAGTCCTGAACCGATCCCGAAACCGTGGCGCTTGTCGTTTGCGCGCGAACCGCAGTCGGGTAGCCGGCGAAGACGAGAGCGATGAGCACAAGACCCAAACCGTCTTCGACACCTTTGGTGAACCGCATAATCGCTCCTTTACAAAGCAATCGAACCTTCGCCCGCACCATGAGACGCTGGCTTCAGTCGGACCTGTCAGTCTGGAATATCAGTTGTGCGCGCTCGGAACAGGTGCGGCCGATTCCAGCTGTGTGGAACCGGTTCCAATCGGGCCTTTTATCACGGCGCAACTGGGGTGTCAAGGGATTTGGACCGATCGATCCGATGTGGGGAGTTACGACGCGCTGCTGTCGATCGCCCGGATACGGACTGGTGCGGCCGCCGTGCTCTCACGGACTGTCAGAAGCATCGGGAACTCGATCGACTGGATCCGGCCTGGTGAATCGATCGCCTCGAACAGCCAGCGGCACGCCGCGCTCCCCATCTCCCGCATCGGCTGCGCCACGCTCGTCAGCGCCGGCCACAGCAGCTCGTCTTCCGGCAGCCCGTCGAAGCCGATGATGGACAGCTCCTCCGGCAGCCGAATCTTGCGCTGATGCGCCACACGCATGAACCCCGATGCCAACGCATCGTTGGCGAACACCATCGCGGTCACGTCGGGCGGCGCCTCGAAAAACTCTCGCGCGAACGTGGCGCCGGCGGCCGCTTCGTAGGTGCCGCACGCGAAAATCCGCCTCGGATCGAGCGCAATGCGATGCTTCTGCAACCCCGCGCGCAGTCCCTGGAGTCGATGCTTCGAGTCAATCGAGTGCCGCGGCCCGCCGGCAAACGCAATGCGGGTGTGACCAAGCTGCACGAGGTAATTCGCCACGATTACACCCGCACCACGGTTGTCGCAACGAACGAGCTGCACCTCATGAAAGGCTTCGTCGGGCGCGACGAGTACCGTGGGAAGCTGCGCGTCGAGCGCGCGGCGGATCAACACGCGATCGCGCCGCTGCGATTTCGCGACGATCAGCCCGTCGACACGCCGCTCTCGAATCCATTCGAAGACGATGCGGGGATCGTATTGACCGGTCAGCTCCGTGCTGGCCAGCATCAGGCTGCTGTCCCGTGTGGACAACTCCGTCTCGATGCCAGCCAGCAGCCGCGTAAACCATGGGTCCTGGCTCGAGTCGACCACGACACCAATGCAGCCAACACGCCCCAGGCTCAGGTTTCGCGCGGTTGACGAGCGGGTGTAGTCAAGCAGCTCGATGACTTCGGCAATCCTCGCCCGCGCCGTCCGGCTCACGTACCGATCGTTGAGGTACCGAGACACGGTGCTGACGGCGACCCCGGCGCGCTCGGCGACCGTCGCGATGTTCGGCTTTCGCTTCATTCGGGGAACCAGTTCGTGATTTTATCAGGAACCCGGGCTCGCCGGGCGATGTGTTGAACCGCGTGCTTGTATGATGTGCCGCGAGAGTAGTCGCCCATGACCGCCAGATGGCCGTTACCGTTCGTACTCGTGCTCGGTGTGACCGCAACCCGCGCCGCGGGCCCCACCGTGACGATCGATACCGCATCGCCCCCGGGCAAGGTCAGCCCGCTCTTCTACGGGTTGATGACGGAGGAGATCAACCATGCCTACGATGGCGGCCTTTACGCTGAACTCGTCCGCAACCGCGCGTTCCTCGACGATGCGGCCACCGCGGCGCATTGGTCGCTCGTCCAAGCCGACGGTTCGACCGCGACGATGGCGCTCGATCCACAGGAGCCGCTCAACGCGACCATCGGGACGAGTTTGCGGTTGAACGTGACCCAGGCCTCGACCGGTCACGTGGCCGGTATCGCCAACGAGGGCTATTGGGGCATTCCCGTCACACCCAACACGCGCTACCGTGCGTCCTTTTACGCCAAGGCCGCGCCCGGATTCACTGCACCGGTAGCGGTCTCGATCCAGAGCGACGACGGCCGGACGATCTACGCGACCAGGACCGTCACCGGGCTGACGTCGGCCTGGAAGCAGTACGAATTGACGCTACAGACCGGCACGGTGACACCCACCGCGAAGGCACGCTACGTCCTGACCGTCGATCGCCCCGGCACGGTCTGGTTCAGCCTGGTGTCTCTATTCCCGCCGACGTTCAAGGATCAGCCGAACGGATTCCGCCCGGACATCATGCAGATGATGGTCGACATGAAGCCGAAGTTCCTGCGTTTCCCCGGAGGCAACTACCTCGAGGGGGACCAGATCGCCGACCGGTTCGAGTGGAAGAAGACGATTGGGCCGCTATCCGATCGCCCCGGGCACATGGCGCCGTGGACCTATCGCTCGAGCGACGGGATGGGGTTGCACGAGTTCCTGCTCTGGAGCGAGGGTATCAACGCCGAACCCTTGCTGGGGCTGTACGCCGGGTACTCGCTCAAGGGGGCCTACGTGAAGCCGGGGCCGGATCTCGAACCATACGTGCAGGACGCGCTCGACGAGATCGACTATGTCACGGGCCCGGCGACGTCCAAGTGGGGATCGCTGCGGGCGAAGGCGGGCCATCCGGCACCGTTCAAAATGACGTACGTCGAGGTCGGTAACGAGGACTGGTTCGACAAGTCGGGTTCCTACGATCAGCGCTTCGCGCAATTCAACGCAGCCATCAAGGCGCGGTATCCGCAGCTCAAAGTGATCTCGACCGTCGGTTACGAGCAGCCGGAGGCTCGGCGTGTCCAGAGCGTCAAGCCGGACGTACTCGACGAGCACTATTACCGGACCGTCGACGTGTTCCTGAAAATGGCGCGCGGGCAGTACGAGAACTACGATCGCCGCGGACCGGAGATCTTCGTCGGCGAGTGGGCCGCCTACGAAACGACGTTCGAGCCGTGGAATGCCCGCTCGCGCGCCGAACCGCCCACGCCGAACTTTCGCGCCGCCATCGGCGACGCCGCGTTCATGACCCAGATGGAGAAGAATGCCGACATCGTGGTGATGAACTGCTACGCGCCGATGTTGGTCAACGTCAACCCCGGGGCGCGGCAATGGCGGCCGAACCTGATCGGCTACGACGCACAGCGCGTCTACGGGTCGCCGAGCTATTACGCGATCAAAATGTTCAGCACGAATCTCGGCGACGAGATTCTGAAGACCACGGCGACCGACACCGACGTGTTG